>CAZEOY010000052.1:2086-11701 GCA_964513835.1 uncultured Syntrophobacteraceae bacterium | reverse complement strand
GGACCCGCGACGGTGTCGCCGCTAGTCGCTGTTCGGCCTCGGCAATCAGCGTTTTTGGTCAGCCGCAGCGGACGCCTTCGGTCCCGCTTTCGTGGCGTCTCTGCTCTTCGCAGGCCTCGGACACGTCAATACCAAGCTCGACCAGCGCCGGACCCTCAAGGCCCTCGAAAACCCGACCGCCAACCCCGAGCTGCGATCGCATGCGGCGCAGGAAGTCCACGCGGCCCTCTACGAATACGACCCCATGCTCGCCGATGTTTGGGGGAAGACGGCATTCCAGGCCATCAAAGAGAACCGCCCCATCAGCACCAACGAGGACTTGATCGAGCTGGATCAAAAGATCCGGAACCTCGAGAAGATCGCCGGAAGCTCCAAGAAGGCAGCCGACAACCTCGCCAACCTCAAGGCCGAGCAGGCAAAGCTCTACTCGGACGTGAACGACAAGCAGCTCCCGACGGCCGAGTCCGACGTGGAGGACGAGCTGTTCTACCTCCAGCAAGTGAAGAGATCGGGCGGGGACACCATCGACCAGGCCGCGGTGGATCGGAGAATCGCCCACCTCGAGGGAGCCCTCGAAGCCGAAGAGCTGTACCGGGAGCAGAGGAAGAAGACCGACCAGCCGTACCGAGGAAATCTCAGTGACTGGCAGAAGGAGGGAACCGGGGATCAGACCTGGCTCAACACGGATGACCCCGAGGACTCCGAGTACAACCGCCTCGAGGACCGCATCCAGAACCTCAACCGGTACGCGAACCGCCTTTCCAAGGCCATCTTCAACCTGGACGGCGGCGATCCCTCCCTCCAGGAGAAGGGCAACGCCCGCCTCCAGGAGATCGAAAACCGGATCCAGGCTCTCAGGGGAATGCAGCAGGCCATCACATACAGTAAGGCCACCGGGGAAGGCCTGAGCCAACCTTACTCGCCCGAGCTTGCCGAGGGGCTCACCGCCGGAAAACCCTCGTTGCTTCCAGGCCCCCAAAATGCCGGGCTGCTTCCTCCGCCCGCGCCGACGAAAAACCACTTCGAAGGGAAGATCCGGAACCTTCAGAACGTCGTGAACATCATTCGCAAGCAGGCGGCCAAAGCAAAGGACCCTGCCGCAGTGAAGCAGCTGCAGGCCAGGATCAAGGAAAAGACGGACGCCATTGAGAAGCTCAAAAAGGAACGCAAGGCTGCCCTCCCCGGGAAACCCATCCCGCTGGAGGACGGCACCCTCGTTCCCGAAAAGATCCGCGAGCCTCGCATCCTGACGGGTGAGGAGGCCCTGCAGCAGGAAAACCTGCGCCAACACGCCGATATCGTGGACCTCGACCGCCTTGCGCCCGTCCAGCTGCTGGACGCTGATATGGAGCGGATCGAGTCGGCACCGCGCGGGAGTATTCCCCCGAGGACAGTGGGAGGAAATGGGGCGGGAAGTCTACCATACCAGAAGACCACCCCCGAGGCCCGCACAATCAAGGAAACGATCGACGAGGGCGCGCACCAGGCGGCAACCAGCCCGGAGAACGACCTCCCCGAGCCGACCGAGGCACAGAAGAAAGCCGGGAATTACGCCAAGGGCCACGTCAACATTCAAGGCCTCGACATCTCCATCGAGAATCCCAAGGGTTCCGAGCGCAAAGGGGTGAGCCCGGAAGGCAAGCCGTGGTCGGTCAAGATGAACCAGCACTACGGCTACATCCGCGGCACCGTCGGCAAGGACAAGGACCACATCGACACCTTCATCGGCGACCATCCGGAGAGCACCCAGGTTTACGTGGTTGACCAGGTGGACCCCAAGTCCGGCAAGTTCGACGAGCACAAGGTCATGATGGGCTTCACCGATCAGAAGTCCGCGGTCGACGCCTACCACTCCAACTATGAGAAGGGCTGGAAGGGCATGAAGGCCGTCACGCCCATGTCCGTGGACCAGTTCAAGAAGTGGCTGAAGGAAGGTGACACGAAGAAAGAAGCGGCCGGGCAGAACGGCAGCAAGCCCGCCGGGGAAGCCAAGACCGAAAGCCAGACCCAGGGGGACACGCACGTCGATAAGCACGGAGATACAGAGCTTGTGCCGGGCCGCAAGTACGACGTGGTGATGAAGGGCCCGCAGCAGAAGAGGGTCACGAATATCCGCGGGCTCACCTACGAAAAGACCAACCACGGTGCCAAGGGCGGCGGGGATGTCTGGTTCACGGATGCAGAGGGCGCGCCGAACATCTTCTCCAGGGATTGGCTCCAGGAAGTGAAGCCGGCCGAGGAGGAGGACCAGGGAGAGGGGCAGGAAGAGACTCCAGAGACTCCAGAGACTCCAGAGACGAAAGGGACGAAAGGGACGAAAGGGACTGAAGGGACTGAAGGGACGAAGGGCGAAGCCGAGGCAGGGAAGGAGCAGGCGGAGATCTTTCACGGGGAAAACGAGTCCTTCCCCCAGGGCGAGCGAGTCGGGACCGACGTGAACGGGAACCGGTTCACGGTCGATCACAAGGGTATTCGCAAGTCCGCCCCCGTGCCCATGCGACCCACCAGAGAGGGAGTCAGACCCACCCCGAAAACCCTCCGGGAGCTGTGGAAGGAAGGCCGCAGGGAATTCCTCACCCGGGGGGAGCTGGACGCCTTCGACCTCATCGAGGACATGGACAAGGAATTACAACGTGGCGCCGGGATTCACTCCAGCCAAGTGACCGCCTTACGCCAGCAGGTAGGCCAGGCCGTCGTGCCCGGACTGCGCCTCCAGGATGCAGAGGACGCCGCATTCCGGTGGCTCGACTACGCCGCAGGCGGTTCCAGCGCCCGCCAGTGGCACGACTACGTGAAGAGCCTGCACGATGAGAACCGGGTGAGTACCGCACCCCAAAAGCCCAAAGACCAGGCCGCTTACGACCAGGCCGTCAAACGGGGAGTTCCTGAAGGCGAGGCGGAAAAGCTCGCCACCTTCATCGCCGACGCCAAGGAGAAGAAAAAGCACCGGGCCATCTACGATTCTCTCACCGACGATGAGAAGGCCCGGGTCAAGATCGCCGATTTCCCCGACTCCATTTGGGACATGAAGCCCACCGGCGAGGACCTGACCCAACTCGTACAGATAGCCAAAGCAGACAAGACCATCCCGGAGAAGCAAGCCCCCCGCGTCCGCCCTGAAGCTCTGATCAATGCCTTGCTAGACGAGGATGAGCAAGGGGAAGAAGGCAGCGAGAAGTCCGAGACGCCCAAGGACAAGAAGTCCCGCAGGCCGTCACCCGAGCGTTTGCGCGAGATCGCCAGGCGGCAGCAGGAGATCGAAGTCGAGCGCAAGCGGATCCGCGCCGATCGCAACCGCGCCTATGTTCAGAATGACACACAGGCCGTCCAGGACCTCACCGCTCAGATGAAAGCCCTCGACCAGGAAGCGGTTGAGCTCAAAAAAGAGATCCACAACAAGCAACTGCTTTGGGAGGGCGCGAACTTCCCTCATTCCTCGCAAGGAACCCCTAACGCGGTCTCGGGCCAAAGCAGTCAGCTCGAAGCTAATGTATCAACCGGCCAGACGGAAGACAATGAAAAACAGGCCGAACGAGAGCCAACCAGGCCGGTCCGGAAGCCGGAAGCCCAAAAGACGCCGGTCCAGGATAAAGACCTTGAAATAACGCGGGAAAGCGCCGATATAGAAAGTGAAGGGAAGGGCGCTGCGCCCACCGAAACCACCGCACCCGAGAAGGAACCCGACAATGCCGATACCACTTCCAGAAGCGGCAAGGAGAAGGTCAATCCGGACCTGGCTGGAAGACCGCGACCCGAAAGCGTTCCAGGAGATGACGGAAGCGGAGATCGAGGAAACGATCGACAGCAAGGACCAGGCGATCATGGAGGAGTATTACGAGGCGGACAGCGCGCTGATGACCAGCTTGATGAATCAGGGCAAGTGGGGAACCGGCGAGGAAGCACTCCAGGAGTACATGATGCGCCAGCGGATGCTGTGGAACGAGATATTCAGCAGCCACCTTCCGTTCACCCCGAGGGAAGAGGAAGACGAGGAAAAGAGCGACGAGGAAGAGACTTCCTGGCTCGACGTGGAGGATTGACCCGCGAGGGATCGTGGTACGACACCGCCAAGCGGAACGTCGACATCATCCGCCTGGCCTTGAAGATCCGGGAGGAAAACCGGCTCGCAACCCCCGCAGAGCAGGAGCAGCTTTCCAAGTACACCGGCTTCGGCGCCGGCGAGATCCGAAACAAGCTCTTCCCCATCAGCTACCGACACGACGAGCGCGGCCAGATCTGGCCCAACTCCTCCATCCGCGACGACCGGTACAGGGACCTCGCCAAGACCCTCTCCGAGCTGCCTGAAGACTGGCAGAAGACCCTGCTCCGCTCCACGCAGTACGCCCACTACACCTCCGAGGCCGTCACCCGCTCCATGTGGGACGCCCTGGAACGACTCGGCTTCACGGGCGGGAACATCCTCGAGCCCGGCATGGGGATCGGGAATTTCCCGATGACCATCCCCGATTCCCTCTACAGAAACACCACCTACACGGGGATCGAATTCGACGGCCCGACCGCCTTGATCGCGCAGCTCATCAGCCCGCGCCAGAACATCCTTCACGACGACTACACCAAGCGGAAGCTCCCCAACGACTTCTTCGACCTGGCCATCGGGAATCCGCCTTTCAGCAACACCAAAATCGTTTCGGACCCCGACTACGCCAAGCACGAATTCGCGCTCCACGACTACTTCTTCGCCAAGACGATCGACAAGGTCCGGCCCGGCGGGCTCGTCGTCTTCGTGACCAGCCGCTACACCATGGACAAGCTGAACGACAAGGCCAGGCGCTACCTCGCAGATCGGGCGGACCTCGTCGGCGCCATCCGGCTCCCGCAGAACGCATTCATGGAGAACGCCGGAACGGAAGTCACGACCGACATCCTCTTCCTACGGAAGCGGGCCCAGGGCGAAGAGGCCAGAAGCGAAGCCTGGAAGGACTCCGTGCCCTTCGAGACGAAGGACGGGGAGATGCACCTCAACGAATACTTCGTCTCCCACCCCGAGATGATCCTCGGCGAAATGCGGCTTTCCGGGAACACGGACGACAAGGGGCGCAGGATCAACGGCGGCCGCGGGATCGACCAGCCCGTGGCCGTGAGCTACGCGGAGTCCGAGGCCGAGCAGGAAGAGGCCTTCGCCGCGGCCGTGCAGAAGCTCCCGCAGAACGTCTACTCCATCATGGGGAAAGGCCCCGACGCCATCAAGCGCGACATCGCCCAGGTGGATTTCAACCCCAGGGTGAAGCGCGAGGGCGTGATCTACACCGACAACGCCGGCCACCTCATGAAGGTGGAAAACGGGGTCGGAAGACCCTACGAGCAGATGAAGAAGCTCACGCCCAAGCAGGCGGAGTGGCTCAAGGACTACGTGGGGCTGAAAGACCTGGTGAACGAATCCCGGGCGGCGCAGTTCGAGGATGCCGACTGGCAGGCGGCCCATGAGAAGCTGAATGCGGCCTACGATGCCTTCGTCAAGAAGCACGGGCCGATCATGGAATACCGGACGCAGACCCGGACCAAAAAGGACGCGGAGGGGAACGAGGAAGAGTACCAGATTCGGATCTACAAGAACCAAAGCCACTGGAGCGAGGACTACGATTCCGCCATTGTCACGCAGCTCGAAAAGATCCAGGAGGACGGTTCCATCGTCAAGAACACCTTCCTCCGCGAGCGGACCATCGGGAAGCCCGTGACTCCGGAAGTGAAGACCCTGCACGACGCCCTGGCCGTGTCCCTGGATACCGGCGGCAGGCTCGACCTGGATGACATCGCCGGCCGCATGGGGATCACCCGGGACGAGGCCGTCGAAGGCCTGGGGGATCTCATTTACGAAGTGCCCGGGAAAGACTGGGTGCTCGCAGACGAATACCTCTCCGGGGACGTTCGGACGAAGCTCGAGGAAGCCAAGGCGGCGGCGGACCTGGATTCCAGGTATGAGCGGAATGTCACGGCCCTCCAGAAGGCGCAGCCCAAGCCCCTCAACAGCTCACAGATCACCGTCTCCCTCGGCGCCGGATGGGTGCCAGCCCAGTACGTGAGCGAGTTTGCCCAGGAGATCGGCGCGGGCGAAGTGCGCTACGACCAGCGCACCGAAACCTGGACCGTGGCCGGCGGGAACCTCCGCAGCCGGCGGAGCTTGTCCGCAGAATACGGGACGGCGGACCGCTCGCCTTCGGAGATCCTCGAGGCCATCCTCGCCAAGCGGCGGATAGTCATCAAGAGGACGGACGAGAACAATCGGACCTACACCGACGAGGTTGCGACCACCCAGGCCAACGAGGTGGCGAATCGCATCAAGGAGCGGTTCCGACGCTGGATTTGGGGCGATACGGACCGGGTGCGGGTGCTGACCGACCTCTACAACGCGAAGTACAACAACATTGCAGGACGCCAGTTCAACGGCGATCACCTCACCCTGCCGGGCGTCAGCCTCAAGTACCAGCTCTTCAGCCACCAGAAGCGCGCCATCTGGCGGATCATCCAAACCGGGAACACCTACCTGGATCACGCGGTAGGCGCCGGGAAAACCATCGAGATGATTGCGGCCGGCATGGAAATGCGGCGGCTCGGCCTGGTCAAGAAGCCCATATACGTGGTCCCGAACCACATGCTCGAACAGTTCGCAAACGAGTTCATGGACCTCTACCCGCTCGCCAACATCATGGTTGCGGACAAGGACAAGTTCCACACCGATCGCAGGCGGGCCTTCATCGCCCAGGCGACGCTCAACAACCCGGACGCCATCATCATCACCCACTCGGCCTTCGGGAAGATCTCCGTGAAGCCGGAAACGGTCGCGCCCATCCGCAAACAGCTCGTGGACGACCTGATGGAGGCACTCGAAGCCACAGACGAGCAGGACCGCTTCAGGAGATCGCAGCTCGAAAACCGAATCGAGAAGGTCGAGCAACGGTTCGACTCCATCGCCGGCGGAAACGGCAAGGACACGACCATCCCCATGGAGGACATGGGAGTCGATTTCATGTTCGTGGACGAAGCCCACCAGTTCAGGAAGCTCGATTTCACCTCGAACATGAAGGTCAAGGGCGTGGATCCGAACGGCTCGCGCATGGCCATGGACCTCTACGTCAAGTCCAAGCTCATCGAGTCCAAAAACCCGGGGAGAAGCCTTGTGTTCGCCTCCGGGACGCCCGTCACCAACACCATGGGCGAGCTTTACACGGTCATGCGCTTCTTCATGGAGCACGACATGGAGCGCGATGGATTCCGCAGCTTCGACGGTTGGGCTTCCATGTTCGGCGAGGAGGAAACCAAGCTCGAGCGCAACGCGGCCGGCGGATACGAGCCGGTGACGCGGTTCAGCAAGTTCATCAACATCCCGGAGCTGATGAAGCGGATCCGGCAATTCATGGACGTGCTCACCAGCGACCAGCTCGGCGGCATCGTGACGCGCCCGGAAATCGAGGGCGGAAAGCCGGAAACCCTCGTCGTGCCGCCCACACCGGAGCTCGAAGCCTACAGGAGGAACGTCCTCGGCCCGCGGCTTCAGCAGTCCAAAGAATGGAAGCCCTCGAAGGAAGAGCCCCACAACCCGGACCCCATTGTCGCCATCATCACCGACGGGCGCTTCTCCGCTCTGGACCCCCGGTTTTTCGCCTCGAAGTTGGGGGATGAAGTCGACTCCAAGATCACCCGCATGGCCGCGGAAGTGGTGAAGGACTACCACGAATTCGCAGACCGGGAGTACCTGGACAAGGACGGAAAGCCTGAGAAGATCAAGGGCGGAACGCAGGTCGTCTTTTACAACCTGGGGTTCGGGAAATCGGCCGCGCAGAACCGCGGCTTCGACGCCCGGGCAGACTTCACCAAACGACTGATCAAGGGCGGGATCCCCGCAAAGGAAATCGCCTGGTTCGACGACGCGGACACCGACGCCAAGAAGGAGCGCATCTTTGCGGATATGCGCGCCGGCAAGCTCAAGGTGCTCATCGGCTCCGCCAAGAAGATGGGGACGGGCGTCAACGTACAGAAACGGCTCTCCGCCCTCCATTACCTGGATGCACCCTGGTACCCTTCGGATGTCGAGCAGCCCCTCGGCCGCATCATCCGCCAGGGGAACCAGAACAAGGAAGCCCGCATCAAGTGGTACGCGACGGGCGGAACCTACGACTCCACCATGTGGCAAATGGTGGCGCGCAAGCAGAGATTCATCGATCAGGCCTTCACCGGGGACGATTCCATCCGGACCATCGAGGACGTCTCCGAAGCGAGCCAGTACGAAATGGCGGCAGCCCTGGCCAGCGGCGATCAGCGAGTGGTGCAGCTGGCCGGCCTCACCCAGGACATCGAAAGCCTCGAAAACCTCCGCTTCGCCCACTTCAGCGAGCAGAACAACCTTGCGCAGAGGCTCCGCGACCTCCAGACCTACACCATCCCCTCCCGCAAGGAGTCCATCGCCAAGTACGAAGCGGCGGTAGAGGCCATCGGAGACTACGTTTCCTTCGAAAGCGGGGAGGTGGCTGGTGGGACGACTTACGACACCCGGAACGAATTCGGGGACGCCCTGAAATCAGCCCTCACCCGGGCGGTCCTGGACATGCAGCCCCTCACGAACCGGTGGAGCAAGCCCAGGGAGATCGCGCTCCTCAACGGTAAGTACGGGTTCACCTACAAGGTGAAGTTCGACAAGGAGAAGGCTCCCGTCGAGGTCGAGCTGGCCCTCCACGGCGGCGGGCTCACCTGGGACATCGGCCGAATCAGCAACGCGCAGGACAGCGTCACCGGCGGCGGGACCATCCAGAAGGCGATCAACGCCTTGAACGGCGTCAGCCGCACCCTCGACAACATCCGGGAGGACCTCCAGAAGGTTGAACAGGAGGTCAAGGCCATTAATAAGAAGCTCGGGGCCCCGTTTGAATACGAGCAGGACCTGGCCGCAAAGATCGCCGAGCGCGAGCAGCTTCAGCAGGAGCTGCAAGGCGAAGGCGTGACTACGCCTGGAGGCGATACCCCCGGCGCCGGCCTCCAGGAAGCTGGCGTACTGGGGCGGAATGCCCGCCCGTATTTCGATGAGACAAGGCTTTCCGTCAGCCCCTACGCCGAGATCGAGGACGCTATCGCCACGCGGCTGCCGGAGAGCGGGAACGCCAAGAACTTCGCCATCCTCCTCAACTCCTGGGCCAAGAAGGGGGACATCCCCCTGGCGGACCTGGAGGCCTCGGGGATCACGACCTGGCTGAAGAGCCGGGAGGGGAAGATCACCAGGGCGGAGGTCCTCACTCAGCTCCGCTCCCAGGCCGAGCAGACCCCGCCCAGGCCCAAGGTCGTTTCCCATGCCGAGCAGCTGCACAAGCAGATCGAGCAGACGGTGCGAGAGATTTCCGCCGGCTGGCAGGGCGTGAGCGTCCAGACGGTCCGGACCTTCTCCGACCTTCCTTCGGACGTTGCGGCGGGAGTTGTGGATTCCCTCATGGCTTCGCTCGGAGTTTCGGCCGACGCGCAGCTCGAGCAGGCGCTCAGCAAGGCCTACTCCAAGACGGAAGGGTTCTACCGGCCGCAGGACGGGAAAATCTACATCATCAGCTCGAACGTCCGGAGCGCCCACCGGGCCGAGCAGGTCCTCCTGCACGAGGCGGTCGGGCACCACGGCAT
>CAZEOY010000052.1:0-2076 GCA_964513835.1 uncultured Syntrophobacteraceae bacterium | reverse complement strand
CGCTTCGACCCGTTCCTGAAGGAAGTCATCGCCCTCTACGGCAAGAAGGGCCTTTCGGACATCGGGCGGCTCTACGGGTTCGACCTCGAAACGCAGGAAGGCCGCATGCGGGCAGCGGACGAAATGATCGCCCGCATGGCGGAAACCGGGGAAAAGCCCGGCTTCCTCAAGCGGCTTTATGCGGCGATCCGCGAGGCGCTCAGGAAGCTCGGCTTCCGGATCCAGCTCAGCGACGACGACATCAAGGCCATGCTCACGGCCTCCAGGAAGGCCCTCGGAAATGAGCGGGGTGAGGTCCGGCTTAGCGAGAGGGGAAACCTTCTCAGCAAGCGAGGCGACATTGCAGGCCCCGACGGCTACCACCCCGAGAACATGGCCGGGCGCCAGGTCAGCCAGTACACGCCGAGCAAGGAGATCGCCGTCACCACCGCCCACTATATGAACGAAAAAAACCCGAGATGGGATGCCGGCTGGAGCGAGCCCTATCCGGGACTCTACCAGATCACCTGGACCACGCCGGGACCAGAAACCAACACCAGATATCCGGTCCGCTTCCCCCGCGAGATGGACCAGGCCGCCGAGGGCCAGCTCTACGCCACCCGGGCGGATGACCCGCGCAACATCCAGGAAGTGAAGCGGGGCAGGAAGCTGGAATACTTCGTTGTCCGGGGGGATTTTGGCGAAGAGGGCATGTCACGGTCCGGGCCTTACGAAAGCAAGGCCGAAGCACGCCAGGCCATGGCCGGCGGCGTGCTCCTCCAGGATGACGAGCTGCGCAGGTGGGCGCCCAACTGGAAGCAGGTGCTCGAAGAGCCCCGCACCCGGCTCAGCCTGGGCGGAACCACGGTTCAGAGGGAAATCTCGGACCTCTTCGACTATGCACGGGCAAACCCCGCCGGCAAGGTCCGGAAGGTGACATATCGAGTTGTAGACAATGCCGAGGCTAAGTCGATCGAGGCGAAAACGGGCATCGATGTGGGAGGCTACTCGCACGTCATCGACAACTTCGCCATTCGTCACATCCTAAAGAAGCATGGTCATCCAAACACTGAGCAAGCCCGTGGACAAATTGCCGTGGGCATCGAGCATATAGTGATGATACCCGAGGTCATGGCTGCGCCCGATCTTGTCAATTATGGAGGCAAGAACCCCGTAGGCCGAGACACTATCCGTTATGAGAAGCGAATCAATGGCGTTGTAATTGTGGTGGAGGAGGTAAGAACGGGCAGAGACGAGCTTGCAGTTCAAACGATGTATGTCAGAGCTGCGACGCCAGGTGCAACTTCACCCGGGGATGAAGGCGTCCCGCACACGCCCGAAGCGTTTCGCAGCCCCAACATGGGCTCAAAGCCCGCGGATAATTTAACAGGGGAATCGGGGAAGGTCAAGGGCGATACAGCCGCGAATAGCGCGGGTGCAGCACCTGGAAAGGCGCTCTTGAGCCTTGCGGGAGACAACCCCGCATTCAAGGACCGCGAAGAGATCCGCAAATACCTCGAAAGCCTGCACCCGGAGAAGGTGAAGGCACTGAAAAACAAATCTCCTGATGAATACCGTGCGATTTTGAAAAGCATGGTGCGGAAGCTGTTCCCTGACGGAGCAGATATCCAGTTTCGCATGCAGGGGGAGCTGATCGACTACGATCATTTCCTGACAGACCGCACGAGACAAGACTACATCCATACCCTTCCCGGAACGCTTAGAAGGGAAGACGTCAAGCTGGAGTTCAGGAACGGAGACATCGACAAGGAGATCCTGATCAAGAAATACTTCGATGAGGACATCCAGCAAGATATCTGGGATGTGGTTGTGCTGCACAATAACGAGATCAGAACGAAAATTGCCAGAAAAGGAAGGAAGGGCGCGGGGTACGCTGAGAGCCTTATGAACAGGGCAGGCAACGCGGCGTCACGTTCTGCCACCCCGGATGAGCCTGCGAAGAGCGCCTCCCCCCATCTCGGGAACACCAAGGATAATGTAACAGACGATTCCGCGAAGGTCAAGGGCGATGAAGTCCCTGATCAGGGCAATCGCACGTCATAGCTCTGGACATTGTGGAGGAAGTGTGCCAAGCTA
>CAZEOY010000051.1:0-11871 GCA_964513835.1 uncultured Syntrophobacteraceae bacterium | reverse complement strand
AAGGATGGCCGCACCCTGCTCGCTCAGTCCGCGCAGACGCACCCGCAGCCAGTCCTGCCCCAGGTGGTCGAGTCCCCTGCCCGGCTGCTCCAGCAGAACCAGCCGCGGCGAATCGCCCAACACACGCAGCAGCCCGGTCCTCTGGATGTTGCCTCCCGAAAGGGTTTCCATGGGCTGCCGAATGTCCTCGAAGCGGACCCCGCCGCCCTGGAGCTCCATCTTCGTCCAGTCGCAGACGACTCTCCTCCGAAGCCAGCCACGGGTCTGAAAGCGGGGCTCGCGCTGCCGCCCCAACAGGCAATTCTCCCAAAGCGACAGCCCAGGGCAGAATCCCTCCTCCATCAGGTTGGCCGGAAGCCAGCGCAACCCCCGCCGAAGCCTCTCAGCGATGGTGAACCTTTCCCACTCAGCCCCTTCGAACAGGATCCGGCCGGAGGTCGGACCCAGCTGTCCCCCAACGACGCGGGCCAGCGTTCTCTGTCCATTTCCGACAACACCGCCGATGCCCAGGATTTCCCCAGCCCGCAACTCGAGATCGACCTCCCAAAGGGCCGCCTCATTCCCGTCCGGGGGAGCGCTGACGCCTTGCAGCTCGAGCATGGTTTTCCTGCTGCCGGTGCCCGGAGGCGGTCCAGGCAGACGGCTCCTTGATAAAGCGAGTTCATCGCTCATGGACTCCTCGGGACATCCCGGAGAGTCCGTCGCATCCACGGGCGTGGGCATCACCATGAGGCGCGCGATCTCGGCAGTCGAGGTGAGCTCCGCCGCGACCGACGTCACCCGCTTCCCCCCGCGCATGACCGTGATCGTGTCGGCGATGGCAAAAACCTCGGACAGACGGTGGCTGACGAAGAGGAGGGTGTGCCCTCGCTCCTTGAGCGACCGGAGGAGGGTCAGGAGCCGCTGCACTTCGGGAGGCGAGAGCAGGCTGGTCGGTTCGTCCAGGATGAGGATTTCGGCTCCCCGGTGAAGGGCCCGCAAAAGCTCGATCTGTTGGCGCTGGGCGAATGACAGATCACAGACCGGGACATCGAGGGGAAGGTCGAACCCGAAAGTCCGGCACCGTTGCAGCAGGTCATCCCTGGCCCCGCCACGGCCAAGGGAAAGGATTCGCCGGGCGGCGGCGCCGACGAGGATGTTCTCCAGGGCCGTCAACTGGGGAAAGACGAGGAGCTGCTGGTGCACCATCCCGACACCCGCCCGGGCGGCGTCCCGTGGCGACGCGAAGGTCCGGTCCGTCCCTGCGATCCGGATCCACCCGCCATCGGGCTTCCAGCGGCCGGCCAGCACCTGCATGAGCGTGGATTTACCCGCCCCGTTCTCCCCCACCACGGCGTGGCATTCCCCCCGACGCACGCGCAGGTCCACATCCCGGTTCGCCCAAAGATCCCCGAATCGTTTGGAGATTCCCCGAAGCTCGATGTGAAGCTCATCTTCTGCCGAATGCGGATCGATCATGCCTCTGACAAGTGAGGAAGAGAGGAGAGCACTTCAAAGATCCAGCTTCGGAGGTTCAAAGGCGGTCACCTCACCGGCCTTTTCGGGAATCTTCAGGGCCCCCTGCTTGAGAAGCTCACGAGCCATCTGGATGCGGGCGAGGCTCGGCGCATCAAACAGATGACGGCTGTACTTCATCTCCGTGATGTCCATGGCTCCCTCGGCCGCCCCCAGCCAGTGGTGGCCTCCCTGGAAACGATTCTCCACAATGGACCGGAGGGCTTCATACACTGCCACGTCCATCCGTTTGAGCGTGCTGGTCAGCACCCGCCCCGGAATCTCCGCGTCCTGGTCGAGGTCCTCGGCGATGAGCACCACGTTCGAGGCTCCCTTGACCGCTTCCAGGACCCCCACTCCTGTGCTTCCGGCCGCCCGAAAGATCACGTCGGCCCCCTGGTCGATGGCGGCCTGAGCCAGGGACTTTCCCTTGACAGGATCGTTGAAGGACCCCGCGGAGACCACGATCACCCCGATGGATTCCTTCCGGTGGAGCTCGGCAGTCCTGATTCCGGCGCGAAAACCGCTGACGTACGCTTCCACGGGAGGGATTTCCATTCCCGTCACCACCGCGACTTTCCGCGCCCCGGTGTAGAGCCCCGCCACCAGCCCGGCCAGAAATCCGCCTTCTTCGGACCGGAAATCGTAGCAGGCGATATTGTCCCCGGGGACCATTCCCTCGATGTGAATGAAACGCTTGTCGGGATAGGACGGAACGACCTGCCGCAGAGCGTCCTCGAAAAGATATCCGAGGGTGATGATCACATCGCTGTGCCGGGCTGCAAGGCTGATGTTGGACACATAGTCGGCCTGCTCGCGGGATTGCAGAAAATGGGCATCGATCCCGAAGTCAGCCTTGGCCCGCTGCACCCCCAGCCAGCAGACATCGTTGAATCCCTTGTCCCCCAGACCCGCAGCATCGGTGAGCACCACCACCTTGAGCGTTCCGGCCGCAAGGACCCTGTCCTCGATTCCGGTGAAACAGAGTACCACCAGAATGATGGAAAACTGAGCTACCCATCTGCCAGCCTCCAGCCCCACAACACCTGACTCGGACCGAAGCATCAATCCTCTTTCTCCTTGGCCAGCTCTTCGGGAGTGAATGTCCAGTATGGAGCGCCATCTTTGGTTCTGCGCACCTTGAGCTCAGTGTTCTCACCCTTCTTGACCTTGGAGGCCAGAAAGACGTCCTGGTCGTTGAGAGCCACCCAGACCCCCTTGACTTTGACCTTGTCGCCCGGCTTCAAACCGATGGCGTCCAGTTTGACAAAGGATTTGGGACCCAGATGGACCTCCACCATATCCCCATCCTGGTCCTTGACCTTCAGACCCAATCCGGGAGCCATGCCGGGCAGAGGCGTGATGTCGACGATCTCCTCCACGACTCCCTTGAAGTCATCGAATTCACTCGCATCGTAGTACTTGTTGTAGGGGCTGTTCCGTTCCCATCCCGCCAAGTCCGGCTTGTCCTCCGAAAGTGCCACAACAGCCTGCACCCAAACGATCCCCAACACCAGGAGCATGACGCTCCAAACTCTCACTGGAGTCTTCATCGCGATCTTCCCTCTACCGAACGGTTCAAACCTGGTCTGCACAGCATGCCGCCAACGCCGCATGAAGCGACGCTGGAACAGGCGGCGGACCGCATGTTGGACGATCCACTCTCAGCAGCTGGGCAACGGCAAGCAGGAGCCACTGGATGGGGGACTGGGGAAGCTGACGCTTCGTGGATCTTCCGTGTTTCGCACCCGCTGATAAAAATAGAGACAACCACCCCTTTTGGCAATGACTAACAGACTATCTCAAAATCCCGTTCCGTCGACACCCCGGCGAAAGCCGGGGACCAGGACATTGAAATACACCGGGGTCCGGCTTTCGCCGCAATGACGGCGGGGGGCGATTGGGAAGCAGGCGAGGGCTTTTTCGACAGGCTCTAAGACCTGATCAAGAGCTTAAGGCCTGCCCCCGTAGACGCCAACGCTGCCCCACGGGCGGAATCGGGTGTGGTAGAATCGGGTTGACGAGGCCGGGCTGCTCACCTAAGGTGCCAACCACTTCAGGCGCGCGCACATGGCACGTCAAGGCCCGACAGGAGCATAAACAGACGATGGCAGGCTTTTCGGTTGGTGAATGGGTTCTTCTGACCTCCCAGAAGGGCAAGAAATGGCTCGTCAAGATCGACGATGCGCCCTACTCCTCCCACCTGGGCACTATCCACCTCATGGATGTGGTCGGGAGGGAGGAAGGCGACATGCTCGAAACCAATACGGGCGCCAAGCTTTTCCTCTTCCGGGTGAGCCTCGAGGACTACATTCTCAACATGAAGCGGCAGACCCAGATCATTTACCCCAAGGATCTCGCCGCCATGGTCTTCTACGCCGACGTTCACCCCGGCCAGACCATTCTGGAGTCGGGGGTCGGCTCGGGAGCCCTGACTTTATGCCTGCTGAGAGCCCTGGGCGACAAGGGCCGGCTCATCACCGTTGAAAAGCGGCCTGAATTCGCGGCCCAGGCCATGGAGAACGTCAGCCGCTATTTCGGCGCCAGACCTCCCGCCTTCGATCTCGTCATCGGGGACATCCAGGATTTCTGCCTTCGCCGCCCTGTGGACCGCGTATTCCTGGACCTTCCCGAACCCTGGCATGCCGTGGAATCGGTGAGCCGCATGATCTGCCAGGGCGGGCTGCTGGTGAGCCTCAGCCCCAACGTGGGTCAGGTGCAGTGGATGTGGCGCGAACTCAAGACCTGGGGCTTCGCCAACGTCAACACTTTCGAGCTGCTCAAAAGGGACTGGAAGATCGACGAGGTCCGCGCGCGCCCCTTCGACCGGATGGTGGCCCACACCGGTTTCATCATGGTGGCCCGGAAAGTCCACCGCAACCGCCCCGTTCCAACACCTCAGAACAGGTCCGACGAGTAAAGGCCGGAAGTTGAGGCAGCCCGTTCCGACTTGGAGCCCCGCTGCCCGCTCGGAAATAGATCTGTTCAATGCACAGTCCCGAATAATTCGGTCCCATGAAACCGCCCATGATCGACAAGCCACTGAGGAGCAGGCAATAGACGGAGATCACCCATATCCAGCCGTTGCGCTTCCGGACAGTCGTTTCACCTGGCGCTGAAGCAACGGATTCGGGGGTCTGCGGGATTTTCACGTATAGACAGGTAGATCAATGTCTTGGCCGCACCGGAGAAGAGTGGGGGGTTGGGGCGATGGGACATTTACGTCGCGGCAAAATTGCCGCTCCTGATTCATGATTTTTGATTCCTCGCAAGCTGCTTACCGGGATGTGATAACAATCAATACAATATTGTATCATTTGAGCATCATTTTTGAAACGAGTCACAATATCGCACAAAATTGTAAGGTTTGTGAAATGAGCTGGAATGAATTTTATGATGATATTTTGATAGCTTAGGCCAGGAAATGTCGGGTTGGCAAGGGGCTTGCCTTTACAGTTGTGTCGATTGCGGACGGAATACTTCAACATCATACAGATCGGATTGGGAGGAAGGACAGATGGTAAAGATTGAAGCGATTATCAAGCCGTTTCGACTGCAGGACGTGCAGGAAGCCCTCGTGAACATCGGCATTCAGGGCATGACCGTCTCCGAAGTGAAGGGATTCGGTCGCCAGAAGGGGCACGTGGAAGTCTACCGGGGTGCGGAATACCGCGTCGACTTCATCCCCAAGCTTCTGCTCACGCTCGTCGTTCCGAAGGAAAGAGCCGACGACGTCATCAAAACGATCCAGCAAGCCGCCAACACGGGCAAGATCGGCGACGGGAAGATTTTTGTCTCGCCCATCCAGGAGGCCATGCGAATTCGAACCGGGGAGACCGGAGTCGAAGCCTTATGATCATCCCATTTTCCAGAGGCGCCCTACCCTTGATACAGCAATTTTGATGAGGTCAACAAACCACCCGGAAGGGTCTGGAGGATTCATAATGAAACGGTTCACCCTAGGTTTGGTCATTCTCTTCATGGCAACTTTCTACTGTGCGCCCTCCTTTGCGGAGGAACCGGGGGCGGCCCCCCTTGTGCTCGCCCAGGCCACCGACACGGTGCCCGCCGCAGCCGAGGCCGCCCCGGCTGAAGCCGAAGCACCCAAGGTGGACACAGGGGACACCGCCTGGATTCTGGCTTCGGCCGCCATGGTCATGCTCATGACTCCGGCGCTTGGCCTCTTCTATGCCGGCATGACCCGTCGCAAAAATGTGCTCGGCACCATCATGCAGAGCTTCGTGGCCCTGGGGATCATCACGATCCAGTGGGCGCTTTTCGGCTACAGCCTGGCTTTCGGCCCCGACATCGGGCACTTCATCGGGGGGCTGGAGTTTTTCGCCCTGAACGGGGTGGGCATGGAGCCCAACGCCGACTACGCCGCCACCATTCCCCACCAGGTGTTCATGATCTTCCAGATGATGTTCGCCATCATCACCCCGGCCCTGATCTCGGGGGCCATCGCCGAGCGCATCAAGTTCAAAACCTATCTGGTCTTCATCACGCTCTGGGCAATCCTCGTCTATGATCCCATCGCCCACTGGGTCTGGGGCGTCGGCGGCTGGATCCGTGAAATGGGAGCCCTGGACTTTGCCGGCGGGCTGGTCGTTCACATCAGCTCGGGTGTATCAGCTCTGGCAGCGGCCCTCGTTCTCGGTAAGCGCAAAGGCTATGGAACCGACCTCATGGCCCCCCACAACCTGACCATGACCATCACGGGAGCGGGCATCCTCTGGTTCGGCTGGTTCGGCTTCAATGGAGGGAGCGCACTCGGCGCCAGCAGCCTGGCCGGCTCCGCCTTCGTGGCGACCCACATCGCGGCCGGCTCGGCTGCTCTGTCGTGGATGATCGTGGAATGGGCTCACCGGGGCAAGCCGACCGCTCTCGGTATCGCTTCGGGCGCCGTGGCAGGACTTGTGGCGATTACGCCCGCCTGCGGTTTCGTCGGGCCCATGTCCTCCATCATCATCGGCCTCGCCGGGGGCGCGGTGTGTTACTTCGCCGTCAGCCTCAAATCCAAGCTCGGCTACGACGACTCCCTGGACGTGGTGGGCGTGCATGCCGTGGGCGGAACGGTCGGAGCCCTCATGACGGGTTTTTTCGCTTCCAAACTGGTGAACGAAGCCGGCGGCGACGGGCTGTTTTTCGGGAACGCCGCACAGCTCGGAACCCAGGCCGTCAGCATCGTGGCCGCATGGGTCTATTCCTTCGTGGTGACCCTGATCATCCTCAAGATTCTCGATGTGACCATGGGTTTGCGCGTCAGCGAGGAAGAGGAGTCCGAAGGCCTCGACCTGAGTCAGCACGGCGAGACCGGGTACATCCTGTAAACAGCGAAACCGGCAAGACGGTCCGGGAGCCCCACTTCCGGAGGGCCGCCGCAAGGTGCGGAGGGCCTTCCGGGAGTCCCGGAGCGAAAGCACGAAATCGTGCGGAAGAACCCCGGCGCACAACCCCCACACCCTGCGCCGACTCCACGCCGCTGCGGTTTCGTGCTTTCTATTTCCCCCCACCCGATTCACCCGGAAGTGCATCTGAATCAAGTCCTCGCCCACAGCTCCCAGTCCGACATTGACGTTCTGCTGATGCGTGTCTTCCTTTTCATCCCGTCTTTCGTGTCTTTCGCAAACTCACAACTCCAACAGCGAATCTTCTGGAACGTTCCTGTAGAATTAGTTGAAATAACAATGTTCTTGTCTACACGACGCCATGAGTTGTGCTATACTGCGCACGAGCCTGGTCATCCGAAACTTATTGTTCGTAACTCTGTGGAACCCCTGCGGCATCGAGTTGTGCCCTTTGACTGATCCACCCAGCCTGCCAAGCGGTGAAGAGACCTGAGACAGTGTGGCGAACTCGATGAGCGCAGGAGCCGTCAATTGCAAAACCTGGATAGCGTTTTTGGGTCAGCATCTGCCGTTTCCGAAAGCGATGGGCCCAGCCGGGGAACATAATGGGAAGAAGATCCGGTATTGAAGGACTGCGTTTCGGCATCCTGCCCAAAATGATTGTCTCGTTCCTTTTCGTTTCCATCCTTCCCCTGGTCATCCTGGGGTATGTGGCCAGCCAAAATCTTGAAAGAGTCGGCTTTGAGGCGGTGGAAAGCGCCGAGAGGATGGGCCAAGGAAGCCTTCAGGCCGCTGAGGACCTCGGGGCAATGGCCATCAAGGACAGCGTCCAGGCATTGGACGAGAAGTCGACGGAGGCCATTGAGCTCAGAACAGTGGAGTTGGCCCAGCGCATCGCAGACTTTTTGTATGAGCGGGACAAGGACATCCTCCATCTGGCCTCGGTTCAGCCAAGCCCTTCCTGGTATCTTCAAATCTATCAGAGTGCAACAAAAGACGTCATCCTCCCGGCACCTGCCCAAGCGCAGGACTCCCCCGGCCCCTTCACGGAAATGCAGATCGGCTGGGGGAACCCCGATAACAAAACATCATGGCGATACAACCCGCCCGATGTCTTCAACCGGGTATCGCGTCCGCTTTACCGGGAGATCACGTTTGTCGATCTCATCGGCCAGGAACGGATCAAAGTCGCAGACGGCCGGATTTCCAGTGATCTGAAGAACATCCGTGAGAGGGCCAACACCTACTGCAAGGCGGAAGATTACTTCCCCCAGCTGGGCAATCTGAAGGAAGGCGAGGTTTATGTCTCGCGGGTGGTCGGCCCGTATGTGGAGGGGTGGCTCACCCGGACCGAGGAGGGCATCAAGGTCACACCGGAATCGGCCTATGCCGGCAATGAGAACCCTCTCGGCCGGAGATTCGAGGGAATCATCCGGTGGGCCACACCGGTTTTTTCCCCGGACGGGAGGAAGGTTGGCTATGTCACTGCAGCCCTGGACCACACCCATGTCATGGAATTCACCGACCACGTCGTTCCCACGGAAGAGAGGTTTGCAGAGCACTCTGACGGGGGCTCCGGCAATTACGCCTTCCTGTGGGACGACCAGGACCGCTGTATTTCACACGCCCGTGACTTCTTCATCTGCGGATACGATCAGAAAACGGGCGAGCCGGTGCCGGGGTGGCTGAGCCAGGAAACCTACGACGCCTTCAAGGCCAGCGGTTTACCTCTGGGAGAGTTCGTGGCGAGGTTGCCACCCTTTCAGGATTTTCGCACTGAGAAAAATGGCTCCAGAGAACAGATGGCAGCCGGCAGGATCCCTTTGGACTGCAGGGTCCTCGATATGGCGCCACAATGCGAGGGGTGGCACCGGGGCACGGAAGACGGCGGCTCCGGCTCTTTTCTCATCTTCTGGAGCGGTCTCTGGAAGCTGACCACCTATGCCACGGTCCCCTATTACTCCGGCATTTACGGAGCAACCAAGCGCGGGTTCGGCTATGTGACCATCGGCGCCAATGTGGATGACTTCCACAAAGCCGCCAATATCACCAAGGCCTACATCGAAAAGGGGATTTCCGAGCAGAGCCTGCACATCCAGGAATCCGTCGACAGGGCGAAGCAGTCCATCGAAGAGAACGCGCGCAGGAATCGTGGCATGATGTTGACGATCACCCTGATTGCCGCTTTTCTGGTCATCGGGGTCTCCATTGCCATCAGCTACACCATCACGCGCCCGCTCAGGCATCTGACGGACGTTGCGCTGGCAATGAGCCAGGGACACCTGGACCAGCACATCCAGGTCTCCTCCCGTGATGAAACGGGCCGTCTCGCAAGCGCTTTCAACCAGATGGCCTCGGCAGTGGCGGAGGTCGATCGCATGAAGTCCGAGTTCGTCACGACGGCCTCCCACGAGCTCAGGACCCCCATCCATTCCATGCTCCTGGGGGTTTCGGGGGTACTGGGCGGGTACGCCGGCCCCGTCAGCGATGAGGTCCAGCAGGATTTACTGGTTGTGGAAGACGGCATCGAGCGGCTCAGACGCCTCGTGGACAATCTCCTGGATCTCTCCAGAATGGAATCCCGAAAAATGGAGCTTTCCCTGAGCGATGTCTCCGTTGAGGAAGTCATCGACACGGCACTGACCGAAATGACGGATCTCATCGCGCTGCACCGCCACGAGGTGCGCAAAGAGTTCGACCCCCAAATACCGATTCTGAGGGGAGACCATGACCGCCTCGTCCAGGTCCTGGTAAATTTGCTGAGCAACTCCATCAAGTATACACCGGACCAGGGCCGGATCGTGGTGAGTGCGGACCAGAAAGACGGCAGAGTCATCCTGGCCGTGGCCGACAACGGCTACGGGATTCCCAAATGGGCAAAGCAGAGTGTCTTCGAGCGCTTCTTCCAGGCAGACCAGATCATGGCCCAGAAGGTTGGAGGCAGCGGTCTGGGCCTGACGATCAGCAAATGGATCGTCGAGCAGCATGGAGGCGTCATTGCCTGTGAAAGCCCCCTTCCAAAGCTGAAATACCCTGATTTCCCCGTCGGAGGAGAACGCAAGGGTACGGTCTTCTTTGTCGAACTTCCTTTGAACCGTGCAACCTGATGGAGCGGATTCTCATGACGAAGCAGAAGATTCTGGTGGTGGATGACGAGAAAACGATTTCTTCCTACCTGCAGCGCAAGCTCGGCAAGCTCGGATACACGGTATATTTGGCGGAAGATGGTGAGAAGGCCCTGGAGCTGGCATTCTCGCACTTCCCGGATCTTGTTCTCCTGGATGTCAAACTGCCCAGACTGGACGGATACGAAGTCTGCAGGCGGCTCAAGGCCGACGAGAGAACTCGGAGTATCCCGGTGCTCATCCTGTCAGCCAAGGCTCAGCAGGCTGAGATTCAAAGGGGCTTTGAGGCGGGCGCCGATCGATATCTCTGCAAGCCCATGAGTTTTCCGGATATATTGAAGCAAATTCAATCCTTTGAGAATCGAGAGGCAGCCGGAGAAAACACCCGGTGAGATGACCGAGTCGACTGAAATTGCCGGGGTGACGGCAAAGCGGGTTTTGAGACTGTCTCTGACAAGTGGATAGCATCGTGATGGAGAAGGACACCGCGATAGACCTGGTTGACGACGAGCTCGAAAGACGCAGACTGCAGGAGTACGTGTTCGGCTTGGAAGAAGCGCAGGAGAAGGCCGAGCAGCTTGCCCTCGAACATGAAAGATTGCGTCACTCACAGGAGTTGCTCGTTGCCCTGCTGAGTGGCACGATCCACGGCATCTGCCTCGTTCGGGACGACAGATTCGTGTGGTCCAACAAGGCCGTCTGCGACATTCTGGGATGGAAGCAGGAAGAACTGGCAGGGCGTGACCTGCACATCCTTTTTGGGGGAAGAAAAGAGTTCCGAAGGATGCAGGACACGATTCAGCATCAGCTGGACCGTGCCGGTTTGTTCATCTTCGAGTATGAATTCAAGCACGGAGCCGGCCATCGTGTGCCATGCCTCGCCACTGGAAAAGCCCTCGACCTCCACGACCACACCAAGGGTTATGTGCTCTCGCTCACGGATATCACCTCCCGCAAACAGGCCGAGGAGGCGCTTCATGCAATCAACGAAAAGTTGGAACAGCGTGTTCAGGAGAGAACCGCGGAGTTCATCGAAGCCAACACCCGGCTGGTTCAGGAGATCGAGGCACGAAAGAGAGTCGAGGGAAAGCTGCGGCGGGGTGAAGAAGCGTTGCGCAGGCAGAACCTCTATCTGGCATCTCTGCATGAGACAGCCCTCGGTCTGATGCGCCGGCTGGACTTGGGTGACCTCCTGCAGGCCATCCTGTCCCGGGCCGCGACGCTCGTGAACACTCCGGACGGCTTCGTTTACATGTATCAATCCGAAACCGGCATGCTCAAGCTGCACCTTGCTCCGGATATTCGCGGGCCGTTCCCGTCGCCGTTGACGCTGCGGGCGACGGTCCTCGACGGCGACCGGCCGGTGACCGCGGAGCGGAAGCTGGAACTCGTTTCTCCGCGCTGGCTGCTTTCGTAGAATGTCGCCGCCTGTCGCATTTCACACACCAGGAGTGATTCACGCATGAAGACTCTCCACTGGCTATTCGTTCTGGCCGTTGCCGCGCTTCTCGGCAGCACTACAGTCGCGGCCGAGAACAAGCGCCTCCTCCTTGTCACCGATTCGGGCGGATTCATCCACGATTCGGTCGGCGTCGCCGAGCAGATTCTGAAAGAGATCGGGCCCAAGAACGGCATCGACGTCACGTGCTATCGCTACACGCGCGACCCGAAGGACCCGGGGTTTCCGAAGTACGCCGAGAATTTCCGCAAGCGCACCGGCGTGCCGGTCGAGCCGGAGAATTGCGGCCGCGTCAATGCCGAGACGCTCAAGAAATTCGATTGCGTTCTCTTCTTCACGACCGGCAATCCGCTCAACAACGATGAGGTGAAGGATCTGGTCGAATGGGTGAATAACGGCGGCGCGATCGCCGGCACGCATTGCGGATCGGACACGCTTTATCCCG
>CAZEOY010000050.1:0-11878 GCA_964513835.1 uncultured Syntrophobacteraceae bacterium | reverse complement strand
GATGTATTCAACGGCGATCTCCCCCTCTTTCGATGCCACATGGGCGAGCAACGGTGTAGCCACGATATCGCCAATGGCAAAAATCCCTTTTACGGATGTCTCATAGTAATCCCCAACCGGGATGTAGCCTTTCTCGGTCTTCAATCCGATGCTCTCCAGGCCGATGTCCTCCGTATTCGGCCTCCTGCCGAAAACACAGAGGGCTTTTTCGGCCTCCACTTTCTTTTGCTTCCCATCACCACCCATGAGGCTGACCACAACCTTGCCATCCGCTTTTTCCAGCGAAACGGCACGCGTGGAGGTCATTACCTGGATTCCGGATTGCTTGAAAGCATTCTCGAGGACTCCTGCCACTTCGGCGTCCTCGAAGGGGAGTAGTTGATGCTCCATTTCCACGAGCGTCACCTTCACGCCGAACGAGCTCATGACATAAGCGAACTCGCAGCCGATGGCCCCGGCTCCCAGGATAATCAGGCTCTGAGGGAGTTTGGTCATGGAAAGGATGCCGGTGGAGGATAACACCTGTTTTTCATCGAGCTCGAAACCAGGGATTTCCGCCGGACGTGATCCGGTGGCAATAATGATGTTGCGGCCTTCTATCGTCTTGTCGCTGCCCTGGATCACAACCTTGTTGCGGCTCGCGATTCGCGCTGTTCCTTGAATCAAGTCGACTTGGTTCTTCTTGAGCAGAAAATCGACCCCGGCGCTCAAGCGTTGGGTTGCCTCGCGGGATTTCATTTGCACCCGGCCATAGTCGAAGTTCCGAGTATCGATTGAAACCCCCATCTGCTCGATTTCACGTCTCTCACTGAACAGGCGCGCCTGGTGGATCAGGCTCTTCGATGGGATGCATCCCCAATTCAGGCAAATCCCTCCCGGCTTATCCTTTTCGATGATACACGCCTTGAGGCCCAGTTGAGCGGCTCTTATGCCCGCCACATAGCCTCCAGGTCCTGCACCAATGATCACGACATCATAGGTCCCCAAATCTCATCCTCCTTGCCCCTGATCCCTTGCTCCATGCTGTCCATGGTCACAAATGTTAAGGGCACCCCCTTAAAAGGGGCGCCCCCATGCGAAATGTCGCTCACTTCAGACTAGAGCTTTGTCAAGTCTTCCGAGATCGCCTCGATTTTGCCGAGGGTGATCTTCCCCTGGGAAAGGGGCATGATCTGTTTGAGAGTCATTCCCATGGCCATTTTCAAGCGAGGATCGCTGGTCATGCCGGGAAGATGTTTCTCAATGATCGCCTTGGCTTGTTCATCAGCCAAAAGCACACCAATCTTCGATTCAGCTGTTACTGCCATTCTCTGTTCTCCTTTGTTCCAAGATAGGTCAATCAGGCGCCCCCCAAATCGACGGGTACCATCGGCTCCGCCTTGAAGGGGCGCAGGAATTCGTCCAGGAGGGCCGGGGCCACTCCGGCGAGGCAAAACGAAGAGCAATCGCAGATCCAAACCTTGATCAAGCCCACCATGAACGCGGTGAGAGAGAGCGATGCGTTGCCCGGGTCCAGGTCGCTGCGCACCAGGCCCCTTCCTTTGAGCTCGACAAACGCATCTTCCATCTTCTTCAGAGCTTGTCGACGGTTGTTGTGCTCCCGGGCGCGGACCTGCTCCAGTTCCTCCGTGTATTCAGTCCTATGGTTGATCATCTCGTAAAAGACGGCAAAGCGGACCCTCTCCTCAAAGTGACGCAGATATCGCAAGGCTTCTGCTTTCAAATCGTCCAGCGACAGGACCTCGTCTTCCAGAAAGCCCTCGGGCCTCACGCCCTCGGAGGCTTCGATCGCCTCGGAAAGGGCGATGAGGAGATCCACCTTATCCTTGAAATGCCAATAGATAGCCCCCCGCGTCACGTTGGCGGCATCGGCGATATTGTTCAGGGTCGTTCGCGCGAACCCTTTCCGGGTGAATACTCGGAAGGCTGCATCCACGATGCGCTGCCTCGTCTTTTCGGCCTCGGCCTTGGTCTTACGTGCCATGAAGCTGCTCCTGCCCGGCAGGCGGCCCTGATGCCGGGAGCAGAGAGGGTTCTAATGGGATTCCATGAACGAAAGTTCCTTCTTATGGTCCGCCGTATTAGAGGGCAAAACCGTTTTCCGTCAGTAATGCTCTTGCTTTTGCGTACGTGCCAAGCACAATGGAGCCACACCTGGTGCATGCGCCGGGATCCTCCCCCAGGATATCGTCGCAACGGATACCGCCGAACGACCGCCCGTATTCCTCAGAAAACCATTCCACCAGTTCTCCAACCATGATGCAGAGTCGAGGGTCTTCCGCATCATCCGGTGTTCCCCTGCCGGCATAAAGCCCCAGCAGGCAGGCTCCTCCTGTCAGCGCCCCGCAGACCTCGCCGCTGAACAGGCCGGCAGCCAAGCCCGATACAGCCCGAACCAAGTCCTCATCGCTCTTACCCTGATCCCCCAACCCCACGAGAAGAAGCATCTGACTGCAGCAAAATCCTTGTTCCTTCAGCTGGATCAGGCGATCCGCCACGCTTGTCATCCCACCTCTCCAATGGAATGGTTCGGATCGAGCCCTGATTCCGCGACCGGGCTAGCGCGTTCGGGCAAGGCAGTTCCCGGGCAGAAGATGGATGGCTTTCGTACGGCAAACACCGAGGCACTTGAGGCAGCCGGCACAATGCTGGCCGCTCTTGGCTTCCACTTTTCCATCGGCCGTCCGTCGCAGGACGCCGTACTTGCACACGGCCAGACATTCATCGCATCCCACGCAAAGCAGGGGCTTTATGCGAGCAGTGAATAGACGGGCTACTCCTGCTCGCTGCCGGTTATGGAAGCTGCCGTTGCCGTTATTTCCGGTTGGGTCCGGCATTTGCCCCTCGCCTCTATGCCCTGAACGCCTTGGGATATCCCGATTCATTCTCCAGGAACAAATCATGGGGTAGCCGGTCCGAGAGCCACTCGGGCTCTTCGCAACGGTAAACCTTGCACAACAGCCCGCGATTGGACCAATTGCCGCAGATGGGATCCAGAATGTCGGGATTGTCGTCCGTGAGCACATTGGCATTGGAAACGAAGGCCCCGCACAGCCAGGGCTCCTCCGCGGGAAGCTCGGGGTACCACCAGCTCGGCTGGGCGATGATGGTCCCGGGCTTGAGGGCAAACCCCAATCTCGCAATCTGACGGATACGTCCCCGCGGAGTCTCTATCCAGCACCAGTCGCCATCGCGGATTCCCAGCTCCCGGGCGGTTTCCATGTGAATCTCGAAAATGGGCCAGGGATGCATTTCCCGCGTGCCGGTCCCCGGAACCCTGTGCTCCGAGTGAAACATGGGCGCGAATCTGCCGCCCGTGGTGAGGATAATCGGATATTCCTTGGCCACGTCAGGTGTGCTGATGGGAGACTCGGCAGGCTCCCTGAAGAGCGGGAGGGGGTCGTAATCCAACTCCTCGATGATACTTGAGTAGATCTCACATCGCCGTGAAGGCGTTGCAAACCCGCGAACCTGACCGTCTTTCCGGATCGACTTGTGCTTTTCGAACTGCTCCTCCGAGCTCATATCGGGAAAGAGCCAGCCCGTTTCACAGAATTCCTTGTACGTCACGCCGACCCTGTCGAGCCGGTGGGCGATCACCTCTTCGTAGGTCTCCCACGGCCAGTATTCTTCCTGCCCCAGACGCAGGCCGAGGCCCCGGAAGAAATCGTAGTCCATGCGTCGATCCGCGACCGGCTCGGACGGGCGCGGTCCTCCCATGAACATATCCAGGGAATCCTCGATATTCGTGAACATGGGCCGCTCCATCCAGTCGGCCGCGGGAAGCACGTAGTCGGCCAGTGCCGCCGTGGGTGTCATCCAGTACTCGAGAACAACGAACAGGTCCAAGGATTTCAGAGCCTTATAGACCATCTTGGTATTCGGCGCCCAAACCATGGGATTGGACGACCATGAGATGACGGCACGAACGGGATAAGGATCGTTGTTCAGGATGGCCCGCCAGAGGAGCGGGGCGGTGCTGAGCAGCTGATGAAGCTGAGGACGGGCAACCCCCCACATCTCACGGAAGGGTTCATCGGATTTCTCAAACCCTTGCCAGCCCATCAGGCGGAACCTGTCGTTCCCGAGCAGTTTGGCGCGCGCTTCCGGGGATACCATTTCCGAAAGCTCCAGTTCTCCGTCGCGGACCGGGAACTGCCCGTTGATGACGGGACCCGGCTCGGGGAGGTAGTCACCGCCCGGAACGTCGAGGTTGCCGGTGATCGAGCGCAGGATGACCTTGCATACAGCCCCGCTGGTGGCATTCCATCCGGCCTGGTCGATGCAGCCGACACCCCAGCCCATGCAGCTCGGCTTCTCCGTGGCGTACGTTCTTGCGGCAAGCTCGATTTTGTGGGCCGGAACTCCCGTGATCTGAGCGACCATCTCGGGAGGGTACTCGTCGCAGCGTTCCTTGAGGAGGGTGAAGGCCGTTTTGCAGGCGACTTTCTTTCCATCCGCGAGGGTTACCTGGAATTCTCCCTCGAGAGCATTTTCAATACCCTCTTCCTTGTATCGGTTTTGGCTGGAAACCCATACGGCAGGCTTTTCAGCCCTGGTATCCCAGGCCACGAAATTCTTTCTTTCGCCGTCCCTGAACAGATCCATTTCCCGCAGCAGCTTCCCGGTATCCTGGCGCACGAGGAAGGGGCCGTTGGACCAGTTCGTTACGAAATCGACGTCGTAGAGCTTCTCGTTGAAGATGACGTTCAACCAGGCGAGCATCATCGCCGTATCGGTCCCGGGGCGAATGGGCAGGTAGGTCTCGGCATCCCGAACCGCATCGACCATGTATGGATCGATGACGATGACGTGCGGCTTCTGGTCTTCATTGGCGCAGGCGGCCCTGAGCTGTTTCGTAGCCCAGGATTGGGGGCTGTGGCGCTCGTTGATGCGAACGCCCCAAAGGACGATCGTCTTGGACATGCCGATCGTGGCGTTGAGGGCGGTTTCCGAAAGGAATCCGACCATCGCCAGGTTGATGGTGTACAGCCAGCACCAGCAGATGCTGCCCGGATCGGCAAGGTTGCCGGGATTGCCCCACAGATTCGTGAAGCGGCTGCGCGCCCACAGGTGGTCGGAACGGTACGTCCCTTCCGTTACGGCGAGGGTCTCCGGGCCATACTTCTCCTTCAGTTCGGTGAGCTTCACCGCGATTTCATCCAGCGCCTGCTCATAGGGGATCCGCTCCCACTTGTTCTCCCCGCGCTCGCCCACTCGCTTGAGAGCGTGATTGATGCGCTTGGGATGGTAGTGATTCTTTATGGCTCGCTCACCGTTCGGCCCGATCCGCTCGCACATTCCCTGCAATGGATCGAATTCATCGGGCTTCATTCTGACGATCTTGCCTTCCTTGGTTCCAATGAGCATTCCGCAGTGGACATGGCAGAAGAAGCACCTCGCTTTCATCCACTTTATACCGTCTTCGTCTACGTATCCTTCTATGGTCAAGTCATCCGACATGGTCATTTCTCCCCGTTGTTTTCGATTCTTCGTAGGTCTTACCCCAGCACCATCCGGTTACATCAGGATCATCCACGGATCCTCGATCATTTGCTGCAACAGTCCCATGAACTGAGCGGGGGGTGCGCCATCCATGACGCGATGGTCAAAGGCAAAGGACACGGGCATGATCGGCCTGACGGCGATCTCTCCGTTTATGACGACGGGCCGCTCCACGATGGAGGACGTACCGAGGATTGCAGATTCAGGCTGATTGATGATGGGGGTCTGAATGTGCCAGAGAGAAGTGAACGTACCGGTATTGGTGATCGTGAACGTACCTCCCGTCAATTCGTCCAGGGAGATCGTTCCCGCCCTGGCTTTGTCCATCAGGTCTTTTCTTGCCCTGCTGATCTGCCCGAGAGTCAACCGATCGGCATTTCGGATGACCGGTACCACAAGGCCGCTTTCGCTCTCACTCTTCATCACCGATACGGCAAAACCGATATTGATATCTTCCCACAACTTGATTTCATCACCGACGATGCTCGAGTTGATGATGGGAACGGCCTTCAGTGCCTTGGCAGCCATGTACAGGAACAGATCCGTGTACGTGATCTTGAAGCCCAGGATCGGGGCTTTGCTGACATAATGGCTGCGGAGCTTGACCAGCTCGGTCACATCGAATTCCAGCATTGCCGAAACGCGAGCGGTGTTGGAAGTGCTCTGATGGAGGTGATCGGCGATGGTCTTTCGCATACCGGTGAGCGGAATCACGGCCCTGACGCGCTTGCCGGCGCAAACCTCCGCCGCTACGGGAGCGGAGACCGCCCTGGAAACGGGAGCGGGCTCACTGGCGGGCTTCTTCTGTTCTCGAGCCTCCACAGCCTGCTCGATGTCCCGCTTGACGATCCTGCCTTCGGGCCCGGACCCGGTCAGAGCCGAAATTTCAAGCTCATGCATCTGGGCAAGCTTCCTCGCCAGCGGAGATATCCTGATGCGCTCCCGCGCGCCGACCTGTACCTGGATGGGGATCTCGACAGGAACATCTTTCTGCTCCCGGGCATCGGCGTGGTCCGATGAAAGACCGGGCTCTTCCAAGGCAGCAAACGCGGCCGGGTTCTTCTTCACGGCCTGGTATTCTTGCTCGGTTTCAGCGACAACACCGACAACAGTCCCACACGGATATTCATCACCCGCCTTCGCCAGGATGGCCAGGATCCCGGAAATGGGAGCCGCGATTTCATGGGCGACCTTCTCCGTTTCAAGGATCAGGACAACCTGCTCCGCCTGCACCCGGTCACCGTCGCCGGCCGTCCACTGGGCGATTCGACCTTTCTCCATGGTCATACCCAGCTTCGGTATGAATAGGTTCTTGATCAATTTGATCCCTCCTTACTGATATACCTGCGATATATCCATTCTAGCAGGTCACTGACCTGACGGCGGAAATGACCTGGTCGGCGTTGGGAATGCAGTATTTTTCCATGGCAGCTCCGGCAATGGGCATATTCCGGCCGCATACCCGCATTACAGGTGCATCGAGATAGTCGAAGGCCTGCTCCATGATCTGCTGCCCGATCTCTGCCGCCACCCCGCATCTTTCCGTGTCTTCATCCACGATGACGACGCGGTTTGTCTTCTTGACCGACTCGATGATCGTGTCCATATCGAGGGGCTCCAAAGACCGCGGGTCGATGACTTCAACGCTGATCTCGTCTTTCAGTTTCTCCGCGGCGGCAAGGGCATGATGGACCATGTACAGCGTGGCGACGACGGTGACATCCGTGCCCTTGCGCTTGATGTCCGCCTGCCCCAGGGGAATGACGTACTCTTCTTCAGGGATTTCCCCGGTCAGGCCCATCAACTTCTTGTGGAAAAAGTAGCAGACCGGATTGTTGTCACGTATGGCCGCCTTCATCAGCCCCTTGGCGTCATAGGGTGTGCTGGGCAAAACGAGCTTGAGGCCGGGATTATTCAGGATCATGGCGGAGGGGACGTGGGAGTGCTCCGGCCCGGTGCCGAACCCGCCCCCCGCGACGCCAACGAAGACACAGGGGGCGTTGACCTGGCCGTTATGGGCGAAGTACTGCTGAGCGGCCTTCAACAAAACCTCGTCGGCCGCACAGTAGATGAAATCGGCAAAGGTCAGGTCGCAGATGGGACGATACCCCGCACAGGCCGCCCCGACCGTTGCACCGGCATTGGCCAGTTCGCTGAGCGGCGCGTCCATGACACGTTCCGGTCCGAACCGTTCCACAAGGCCCTTGGTGATCATAAAAGGGCTTTCCTGAACGTTTTCGCCGATGATGAAAACGGTATCGTCCCTTTCCATTTCCTCGGCAAAGGCCTCAGAGATCGCCTGCCAATAGTTCAGTGTCTTCATGATGGAGTCCCCTCCTGCTTAAGGTGCATAGACGAGCTCATGCAGTCTGGAAGGATCGGGATAGGGGCTCTCGAGGGCGAATCTTTCAGCCTCTTCCATTTCGGCCGCACATTCCCGCTCAATCCCATCCATGACCTCAGCCGTCAGAATCCCTTCTTTTAGCAGCCTCTCCCGGCATACCTTGACCGGATCCCTTTCCTTCCACTTCTCGATCTCTTCTTGAGGCCTCAGCTTATTGTGGCAAGCATCCGGTCTGCCTTCGGAATGACATCGGAACCGGTATGTCTTACATTCGATCAGGGAAGGGCCTTTGCCCTTTCGGGCCCGTTCGACGGCCTTTTCAACGGCTTCTCGCACCGCGAAAACATCCATCCCGTCTACGATGACTCCCGGCATGTCGTAGGCTTTGGCCACCTGGGCGATATCCTTGACGGCACTGGTATCGCAAAAGGGTGTGAACCAGGCCATGAGGTTGTTTTCCACAACCCAGACCACCGGAAGCTTCCAGCAGGACGCCATGTTCATCGCTTCGTGAGCCTGGCCCCTCTGCATGCCGCCGTCGCCGGTAAAGCAGGCACAAACCTGCCCTTTCCCTCTTTTCTTGGCCGCCAGGGCATATCCCGCCGACAGCACGAAGCACGAGCCGATGGTTCCGCCCACGCCGAGGACACCATTTTCCTTGTCCACCATATGGACACCCGTGATTCCGCCCCCCCAGCCGGTAGCCTTGCCGAGGTGCTCGGCGACGCAGGCCTTGGGATCGATCCCTTTGCCGATGGCGTAAGGCACCCCGTGACCGCGAATGTGCATGTACACGTAGTCGTCTTTTCTCAGGGCAGAGCAAGCGCCGACACCGATGGCCTCATGGCCTTGTGCGCTATGATAGAAGGTGAGGAGTTTTCCTTCCGAAGCCATGCGAACATTGAGCTCATCATATCTGCGGGCACGAACGAGCCCCCGGTATAGCGCCACTTTCTGATCTTTCGTTAGTTCAGGCATAATTAATTCCCGCCTCCTGGATAGCTGGGGAGATCTTGCTCTATCGGGCCGAGCAGACCATCAGTTCATCACATGGCCATTGAGTGATGACTTTGTGACCCGTTTCCGTGACGATGATTTGCTGCTCGATCCTGGCTCCGTCACTGCCTTCACCGCAAAAGGTTTCCAGGGCAAAGTGCATACCGGCTTCGATCGGCATCGGTTCCGCGCTGAAGAGCCGGGTGATGAAGGGCTTTTCGTGTATGCTGACCCCGATCCCGTGCCCAACACACAAGCCGGCCGCCGCGAGTTCGTCCGCATAGCCCAGTTCCTGTGCCGTAGGCCATTGGTTGGCGATATCGGCCGTGGTGATTCCGGGGCGTACGACTTCGATGGAAGCCTGCAGCCAATCATAGGCTTTTTTGTAGAGGTCCTTTTGCTTCTGAGTGGCCCGGGTGGCTGCAAACGTGCGGTAGTAGCAGGTACCGTAGCCGAGGTAGTGACCCATGATGTCGATGAAGACCAGCTCGCCCGGGCGGATCATGCGATCGGAGAAGTCATGCGGATGGGGGTTGCTCCGGGGACCGGAAACGCAGTTGACACCGGTCACACGATCGCACCCCTGCTTGAGGAGCCATCCATAGATCTCCGCGACAATCTCCGATTCTCTTACACCCGGTCGGATTCTGTCCGCGATGTGTTCGAAGCATCCATCCGCCAGCGAGGCTGCGGTTTCGATGATCGCCAATTCCTGCGGACTCTTGATGACACGCGCGTCCCACATGACGTCCCAGCCGTTCACGATCTTCAGGCCGGCGCTCTTCAAGGCATCCAGCATATAAAGATCCACCGTGTCGATACCGATGGCCATGTCGGCAACCTTACCGGCTTCGAGAACCGCCTTGATCCGGGCGACGGTTCCCATGACGGCCATGTTTGTCGCTCCCTTCGTATTGGCCCCGCGAAGCCATCCGCCGCCCGGGAAGATGTGCTCACAGGGGATCCACGGGCAGATCTCTTTCTTGACCTCTTGAGCGGATCCGAGCTCGAAGAGGTACGGGTCGCCTTCGCGCGTTACAACGCACCACCGGACATACTTGTCCCTGCTCCACTCGCCGATGGCAGTGGAGGTGGCGTATCTCACGTTATCTGGATCGAAGCACAGCATGGCTCCAAGGTCTTTTTCGGCCAGCTGGGCTTGAATCCTCTTGAGCTTGTAGCTTCGCATGGCATCGAAATCGATCCTTTGCTCCGCATCCGTGGCCATCATGCCCAATGTCATTTTCTTCCCCCTGCTATCCAGCGTGGTTACCCGAACGAACCGCCACGGACGCTATGCCAGGCCTGCATCCATTTCCTTGATGTTGTCGTCGCCGTAGGCCTGCTTGTCGTATGTGCTGACACCGGGCTTCATCGCCTGGAGGACCGGAAGCACATTTCTCCTGGGTATGGCGCTCGATCTCCCGCCGTCGACAACGATCTCCTGGGCGGTGATATTTCGGGCATCGTCGGAAGCCAGGAACAGTGCGGCATTGGCGATATCGAGGGGCGTGCACATTCGGTTCATGGGAACCATCGATCCCAGGACCTCCCACATTTGCGGCGGATGATGGCGAAACATGTCCGTCTTGACGAAACCGGGTACCACGCAATTCACGCGGATTTCAGGAGCGAGCCATCCGCCCAGGAGGCGGTAAAGCGCGTTCACGGCGTTCTTTGCGGTCATGTAGTGCGGATCGGCCGGCGTGGCGGTCCCTGCGGAGCTGGTCGAAGTGAAAATGATGCAGCCGTTTCCGCTCTCCTTCAGGTGGGGTATGGCCAGTTTGGTCAGGAAGAACGGTCCCTTGATGATGCTGTTGTAGGTCATGTCCCAGACTTCTTCCGTCACATCATCCAGGTCCGGGCACACGTAGTGGATGGCGGCGTTGTGATAGAGAATATCGAGCTTGCCGAATTTTTCGATGCATCCATCCACGAGCCTGGGAAGATCGGTCATCTTGCCGATATCGGCCTGTATGGCGATGGCACTCCCCCCTGCTTCCGCGATTTTCTTAACAACCTGGTCAGCCGCTTCCTTGTTGCCATGGTAGTTCACCACGACTTTGGCGCCATGTTGAGCAAACAGAATGGCCGATGCTCTACCCATTCCTCGGGACGAGCCCGTTATGATCGCAACCTTATCCTTCAGTTTTTGATTGGAACCGTTTGAGCATGTCATGGTTCATGTACTCCTTTTTCGTTGAGCAGAAATGAAGAGTGAGCAGTGAACGGTCAAAGACATTCCGTTTGTAGGCAGGCACGGAATTACCCACCGCAAGAAAACTTATTCACTACCTCCAGAGTGCCTTCTCTGCTCACTGCTCACTGCTCACTGCTCACTGCTCACTGCTCACTGCTCACTGTTCACTGCTCACTGTTGACGCGATCTGTCTCTCTCGAGGTTGCTGCCGTCCACCGCCTTGTAAACCTTGCAGGGAAGGGCCGTGTGCGGCCACGACCCGAATACGGGATCGCACATCTCCGGATCGTCTTCCGTCAGCACGTTGGTGTTCGATACCCATACGCCATGCAGATAGGGCTCCTCACCCGGCATTTCCGGATACCAGAAGTGGTGCGTCGTCTTTACACAGTTCTCGTCGATTCCGAATGTCAGTCGGGCCCGCTGCTTGATCCGGCCCTTTCTGGTTTCGATCCACACCCAATCCCCGTTATTGATGGGCGGGCTCGCCAGCCGCGCCGTGTCGAAGTGGATATCCACCAACGGTTCGGGCATCATTCTTCTGAGGGAGGGGACTTCGTAGAATTGGGAATGGTAGTTCGGCAGATGACGGTCGATACCGATCAGCGTAAGAGGGTACTCTTCGTAAAGCTCGGGAACATTCCTGGGGCTCATCGCCGGCTCGACGAAGTATGGAATCGGATCGTATCCCAGTTCCTCGAGCATCACCGACCAGATTTCGGCCTTGGCCGTGGGCGTGGCAAAGCCGTTCCTCAGCTTGTATTGCTCGATAATGGGCGGCGGGTAATCGAAGCCGACTTTCTCGGCAAACTCGGCAATATCCTTGCACCCGT
>CAZEOY010000049.1:0-12010 GCA_964513835.1 uncultured Syntrophobacteraceae bacterium | reverse complement strand
CCAGTCGGCCCCTTCGGTGTGACTCAATTGGGCCATCCCGAGGCCCCCTCGCCAGGAATCGATGGCGGCTTGCAGCTGCGTAAGTTCCACCGTACGCTTTGAAGCCAGCACCTGGAGCGGCCAGTAGGCTGTGAAATGGGCGAGATTTGCCCAACGTTCAGAACCGGGCTTTTCGATGAATGCCTTGATCTGCTCCATGCCGTTCCGGACCACCATGAGTCCATCCGGGACGTCCCCGCCGGTCTTTCGGAGCTCACTGGCATACTTTTCGAGGTATTGGGCAATTTGCGCATGGCAGACCATGATGTGGGCCTGGTTTTCCGCCACCAGGTCATCCCATGTCACGCTCCAGACGTGGAATCCCCCGTTCTCCAGGATGGCTCGCCGCTTCCTGAGATCATCCTGGAGCCGGTTCAGCGGGTGACAGTGATACTCGAAGCCGTCAGTGAAGATAGCGATGGGTTTGATGCGCTCGTCATCGCAGCGAAGGAGGAAGTCGGGCTGAGAAGGAATCGTGACCCCTTGAGCTGCTCCAATCTTTGGCTGGAGCTCCAATTCCCACAGGTTGCTGGAGTCCGGAAGTGAGAAGCGAAAACCCTGACCACCTTTTATGATCGTCTGCTCCCACCTCCCATGCTTCTTCTCCACAAAGAGGCGCAGAGCTTCCACATACTTTTTCTCGAGGAGGCTCCCGAAGAGCGAATCAGGCTTGATATCCGCCAAGGCCTCCTTCCGGACCCTTTTTTCACCGGCTTCGATGAGCTCCTTCAGGAGCTTGATCCCTCGCTCCCGGCTGATCCGCTCCGCCTTGTACTGCAGATGATACGTCCGGATACAACGGTAGCAGCCGTCGGTATCTTCCTTCTGGTCCTTCTGCATCATCTTCCGGCAACTGCAAACCTCGAGGACGTCTCTCGCCCTCCGAAGGACATCCATGATGCCCTCGCCATCGCGTCCAAGACCGTCCTTCTCCTGGTAGAGCGTTTTCAGGTAGCCGGTTCCCCCGGGAACCGCGTCCATCAACACCAGGTAGTGCTTCTTGAGGCCGGTTGCCGCATCGGGCAGGATCTGTGGAGATACGATCAAGTGCGCGGGGTTGCCCTCGAACCTCAACCTCAATCCAAGATAGAGGCACGCCGTAAGGGTCTCGATATCTTCGTCGTCGGTCATGGGGAGCAACAGACGGATCGCCTCCGACCGGAGTTGGCGATACAGGTAGACATGCTCCCATTTGAAGGGGTTGCCTGTCCGCCCTTCCTGTCGCATCTTCTCAAATTTGCGCCGGGCCTGGCAGCTCCTTCGATGGCTCGCTTCCCCGTGATGTGCATTGGCCGGCACAACGATCCCGCAGTGTCGGCAAACCTGAAACCCGTTCTCGTTGGCCCACTGGTCCGGTCCGAAAGGGACGGTTGCCGGCTGTCCGTGATAGCCGGTATTCACCTCCCGCATGATCATCGCGGCACGGTATTCGATGCCGAACGGAAGCTGGTCATCCCCCACGGCGCCCGAAGGGGCTTCAACCGTTTGATCGAAGCTCCTGATGACCTGGTAGAACGCCCGGTCTCTCTCTTCGCTTCGTTCCCCTGAAAGACTCTCATAGTGCTCCATGAATGAGAGCGCCTGAGATTTGGGAAAATCAACAAATTGCTTTTGCTGGCCAAGGTCCAGCTGGCTCTTCTCATCCCCGTCGTGGCCACACTGGGGACAGGAAGGGCCGGCTCCTGGCTTGTTGAGCTCTTCGACGCGTCGCATGTGTCCGCAGCTCCCGCAGATGGCCCAGTTTTCGACCATGGGCTCCTGGGGACTGCCGATGGCAATCTGCTGGATTTCAAACTGGCGGCTGTGCGTATAGAACGTGTTGGCCGGTGCAAGCTCTCTCAGGGCCGAGCCCGCAGGACGTGATAGCTCGACGGATTTGTGGTCCTGCTGCTTGCCATGGTGCTTATTGTAGATGGCGCCGTAAAAGCGAACCCCACGTTCGGGAAAGGCGTAATTCGGCAGGAGGCCATGATCGGTAAGAATTTCCAGGGCGCTCGTCCTGTTCAGCGCGTTCAATCTCCCCTTCAGAATGCTCAACTCTTGCTCGATCTCCCTCAGAGCATCCTTCTCTTCCGGGTCCAGAGCCTTCATCTGGCTCTGAAGCCTCGATCGAGCGTTGACGAGGTCCATGCGCATCCGGTCGAACTCATTGGCAGCCTTGTGGATCCGCTGCATCAGAATCTCAGATTCCGTCCTGTGCATGAACCGGTCACGGGTATCCGGCAGGACGATCTGTTCCTGAAAACGCCTGAGGAACCGGGACCGCAGCTCATCCTCATTCTGGGTCACCCAGGCCATCATCTTCGGGATATTCCCTGTGGGCTTCGATACGTCCTCCACCAGCTGATTGCCGTTCCGAGGCAGTTCCACCAGGTTCCCTGTCTTCGTAGCGCAGTCGAAGCAATATGCGAGATACTGCCGCACCAGGACCGCCGAAGCATCCAGCCAGCAACCCGGCGGATCTACCCTGCCTTTGAGCATTTCACCAGGCCTGGCATAAAAGAAGAGGTCGTGAGGCCGCTGGTTCACGACGGAGATGATGAGAGCTGTTCCCGTGGAGCGTCCGGCTCTTCCGATGCGCTGCAGGTAGCTCACCGTGTTGGGAGGGATCGAGCAGAGCATGGTGCTCGAAAGGTCGCCGATGTCGATCCCCATCTCCAGGGTGCTGGTGCACGTGAGCACATTGGGATCATCTGCATGACCGTTGACTGAAAAACTCTTTTCGAGCTTTTCCCGCTCCTCCGTTGCCAGGAGTCCCGTATGCTCGTGGGCCGCCACGCGCCGCAGGGCCCCTTTGCGATACCGGTCCTGGTAATAGAGCTGGCGTGGCGAGTAGTCCCTTTTTGCATAGCTCCCTGTGTGGGCATGGTACTCCAGGCTCGGGGCTCCCAGCCAGGCTTCGACCTCCATGGCTGGACGGACCAGAAATCGCTCGCTCTCGGAGCAAACCAGGTGAACACCCGTCGAGTAGAGGAGCGCTGCCGTCTCAGCGATGGCGTAATACTCCCTGGCGCCGTCCTGGTGCAGCCTGGTGAAGAGTCCGCAAGCTGCTCCGGTCTCGAGAAGCGCCCGCATGAGGTCCAGAATGGTCGACTCGGGAACCGTTACCGTCTTAAAAACCCGATAGGCCCAGACCACATGCCAGGGAGACTGGCCGCCACGCGTATGTGCCAGGACATGTTCGTGACCGGCCTGTGGCTGTGTCACCAGAAGCCTTGGACGATATCGACCCGCCGAAGGGAAGGTCTCCCGCCCGGCCACCGCCCTTCCGAAAGGATACTTCCCCCAATAGCCCAGTTTCGCGTAAGAGCTCAGATAAGGGTGATTCAGCGCTCCCCGTTCACGGTAACGGTGCAGCAAACCGTAAAGCCAAAGTTTCAGATCTTCATCCTCGAGCTTGAGCAGCGCCGGATCGATCCCTGGGAGTCTCTCCCGCAGGGACTGAACGGTCTCGCTTACCGTTCGCTCGTCCCATCCGAGGCAGGAGCTCCCACTGAGCTCCATGGTCCGCCCGTGGGTTTGCATGAGACCGAATTCGCTGGTGGCTTCCCAGGTGAGTCGAGCCTCCATCTCCTTTCGTAGTGGGGCCGGTGGTTCCTGGATGCTCTGGTCTTCGCGGTAATTCACGTAGGGCTGGTATTCCCGAAGATCCGTGGGAATGAGTGACCCCAGCGCCTCTTTGATGCTTCCCGGTCTCCCGGGCTTCTTCTCGGCCCAGTATTCCAGGAGCCTTGGCCCGACTTCAGAGAGGGGGAGGCCACGATCCCCTGTATGATCTATGAGGTGCTGCAACGCCGTCCGAAAGGTGAAATGATAGGTCCGGGCACTGAAAAAGCCAGCCCTGTGCGAAGCATCCTGGACACTGTCCGTGAAGGCGAGGAGCTTGGGGTCGCTGTTCAGAATGGACCCGAACATTTCATCGATAGCGACACTTGAAATGGTCGCCGACTGGCTGCCAATGAAAAAGAGACCGGTTTTGGATCCGCACCGCGGACATCCCTGAGCTCCCACCACCGCGCCGCTGTCGAGCTTCCTGGTTTCCATGTTGATCTTCACCCGAAAGCGACGCTGGTCTCCGGTCAACGGGCAGGGTCCATCCCCGCCCCGGAGGACCAGGCTTCCCGGGCAAAGATAGGAATCGGTGAAACCCATTCGGAGCTGTGTCCCTGGTTCGTCCTCTTCCCCTGCTTCTCCCCTGGAGCATGGGCTCATGATGACGATGTGCTGGCTCCTGGCACCTTTATGCCCGAACCACCCGCGGTAGATCATGGTGGGATCGTCGATGAGCTGCATCCCCTGGACGGCTTGAGCCTGGATGATGGCGTCCTTTCCGGGATCGTGCATGGCGATCCATCCGGATTCACCGCACTCGCTGCAATGGAAAACCGGAAGGCTCCTGGCGCCGGGGACCGGCTCATCCAGCCACGAAAAGGCCGGCTGCTCGGAAACGAGGCGCCCCAGCCTGCGAAGCTCGCGGATCCAAAGCTGAACTTGGGTCGGCACCAGTGGAAAAGAAATGCCGCTGCGCAGTTCCCGGGCATGGCTCACCAGGGCAAAGAAAGACGCAGCCACCGCCTGCCGATGGCTATTTTCGGGCAGAGCGCCCAGGGACAGCTCCTGGCGGGAGAGCCGCTCCAGGAAAGCATCCCACAGAAGCGGGTCTTCCCCGTGCAGCTCCGCTGCATGAAAAATCTGCAGAACATATTTAAAGAGCTTTGCCCTCTTGAGCCACTCACCAAGCTCGATGGCCCATTGGTCTGTAGCTTCGTCGGCTTCTTCCTGCGATGCTCCGGGAGAGATGTGGCACGCTGGAGCGCCCCATACCTCGGATTGCCTCCGGGCATAGCTCAGGGCATCCTCATCCTCTCGCGGCGTGCAGTCCGCTGGGTCCGGGATGGAAATGTCGATCACCTCGGGGTGGACGATCTCCTCAACCTCGAGCCGGTCTTCCTCGATGACCGCCTCTGGAGGAATAGTCTCCTCGAAAAGGATTCCCGAAAACCTTGCGAGCCGGTCCTTGCCTGCCTCGCCGGCGTCCTGGGCACCGTCTCCACCCGGCTCCTTCTGTCCCCCCTGGGCTGGCTGGTTGTCGAGGGTGGCACTGGTCCCGACCACGCAAAGCTCGCCCCTGGAAATTCCAAGTCGCTCCTTGAGCCTCCGGATTAAACAGGCCACGTCGGATCCCTGGGCGCCGTCGTAGGTGTGGAGCTCGTCCAGCACCAGGTAGTGCAGAACATCCTTTGTGTTGAACCGCCACAAACTCTGGTCCTGGGGACGCATGAGCAGAAAATCGAGCATCTTGTAGTTGGTGAGAAGGATGTCCGGAGGTGTCTCCTGCTGGGCGGCATGACTGGTTATGCCGTGGTCGGGACCCATGATCAGGGTCCCGCTCTCCTTGCCCGCTCCTGGCTCTGCAGGGTCGTATCGGCCCGTGTAATTGCCCACTCGGATGCCCGAAGCCTTGAGGATCTCGTCCTTGTGAATCACTTTGGCAAAGCGTTTTTCCTGGTCGGAAGCGAGGGCGTTCATGGGATAGAGGATGATGGCCTTGATCCCTTTTTGCCCCTTTTGTCTCATCCGGTGGCAATGATCGAGGATGGGGTACAGGAAGCACTCCGTCTTTCCCGAGCCTGTTCCCGTGGTGATGATGGTCGACTGGGGCTTCTGGTTCTTGCTGGTGAGCCGCATCCAGGCACGCCATTGATGGCGAAAAGGATGGAAAGGGACGCCGATGTCAAACGGGATGGGAGAGCCCTCGGCGGAACGCCGGAAAGGTCGTCGCAGCTGGACCCACGGTCCCTTGAAAAGACCTGTGTCCGGGTCCTCCAGGAACCGGGCGAAGGCCAGCTCCACGCTCCGATCTCTAAAAGCGAATGTGGATTGAAGATAATACAAAACCTGTTTGCGGATGTTTTCAGCAACATGTGCTGGCAGCATGATACGGCTCTCGATGTGCTTTGGATTGTGAAGGTCCGGTCTTCATCACGGTAGAGAATGCATGTCACAAAGGTAGGAATTCTACCCGATTGATGAGGTCCTCCGGCTCCCCGGCATTCGCAATGAGCTCCAGGTTGCGGATGCAAACGCCGATGGAGACGCTCAGTTGGTGAGCGTAGATTACGCCCTGGAAGAACACTCCCTCACTCTGCCGCCTGGCCGCCTCGCTCAAGAGGTCGTCATCCTGACTGAAAAGGACCCGCCCCAGCTCGGCAGCCCGATCCAGGAGATCCGGGTCGCTCAGGAGGTCGGCCCCGTCTTCAAGGGCCGTGACCACATCCACCCCCCGCAGGCGCAGCCCGATGGTGATCGCCCGGGGCACGTTATGATCCATGTACAGCTTGAGCGGCATTAGAGCAGTCCTTGTGCTTTCAGGCGAGCTCTCAGGGGGGATGGCTTGGAGGTTTGGCGATATGCCTCCACCGTCTCACGCCGCCTCTCCATGTCACGGTCAAGTTCTTCCTGGTGGTCCCAGTAGTAGGCGAGAGCCGAGTGGATCTGGCCAAGCGTCAGGGTGGGATGCTGAAAATAGAGCTCCTCGGGACTCCAGCCATAAGCCATTCGTTCAAGGACCAGTTCAACCACTTTCATGGTCGTCCCTGCGATGATGGGAACTCCCGCTTCATCCAGCACAATGTGCTCGTATCTCGTTTCAATGGAAGGCAGTGTCATGGCTGCTCACCTCGTTTGAAGTCTCTGGCTTCATTCGCCTCGGCCCCGTTCCCAATCCTAACCGTCATGGCGCTTCTTGAACACCTCGTAGGCCTTCCTGTAGTCCTCCTCGCGATCCACCCTTCGAAACGGGGGATAGAAGGTCTTGTTCACGGTTTTGAGTCCGTTGTCGATGGGCCAGGAAACCGTGAGGGGGCTTTGCCCATCCCATCCAGCCAAGGCATCGCGAAACTGAGTGCCCCCCTGATTTTTTCGGGTAGTGTTGGGAATGTGCCGTCCTTTGGCGTCGTATTCGTCAACGAGCTCATAGCCGCGCATGACCGGGAACTGGACCTGGTAGATGGTGATGAGCTCCTGGAGAGTAATCCCCAGTCCAAGAGCCACAAGCACATCTATCTCGAGCAAAGCCTGGCGCCGGGCATAGTCGCTCCGCAGTGGAGTCTTCCATTCCCATCTGCCCGGGTTGAGATCGTTCCACGGGTGCTCGTATTCATGGCAGAGTCTAGGATCATCTGAAGTCCAAGATTCGTTGCGAATTGCGTTGCTCGCAACCTCCGTCCAAAGGTCGGAATAATGCTCGGTGAGGCAACTGAGCCGAAGGGCACGATGGATGATCTGGGGGCGAAGAGGATGCTCGATCAAAGGCAACCCACGGAGATCACTGCCTAAAACGTGTCCCCTCCCCGTCGCCTTGATGATGAAGTCGAACGGGATGGAAAAGCAGCTGCCAGTGAAGTTAAGCAGATCATCATGATGCAGAAAAGTTGCAACCAATGCCGTATTGATGGCCGTGGATTTCTTCGGAATAATGGCACAAATGAGCGTGTGTTCATTGGTTGCGTGACACATGTGTCGATTCACATGCCGATATCGGTCGGTGATCGGCTTTCCCTCCGCTTCATGAGGCCAGACAGGAACGGCTTGATGAAAATGTATCAGCTCATGGTTATTGTCTCCTGGACGGTACACTGCCCGGGGAAGAAAGTCGGAGGAGATCTCCGTGAGGTCAATCTCGTCATAATCATTGCGTGTGATGCATTTTGTCCAGGGCGTCTTGGCCAGTGGATTGCCCACATAGAAGTGAGGTCCGGAGAGGACCCAATCTTCGGCTCCCGCAGGCTCGAAGGTCGGGTTGTCCTGGCGGGTGATAATCCCATCCCGTTGGGCATAGGTCTCATCGAACATCACCATAGCCATCCAACCACTTCCGAGATCCGCAAGCCGTTTCCGAGCGGTTACAAACCGTTGGAAAACGTCAACTATCTCGCGGCTGTGGACCTGAGGCAGGCGGGCTTCGGTGTGCGGAGTTCCCGTCTCTTCGAACATTGTCTGAAATACTTTCAGCTGCTCGGAGGCTATCAAGACCACTCGACTACCATGACCTCGAATCTCCCAGGCGCCTTCCGCGGTCTTGATGCCCGGAACAGGCTCATGTGAAGCACTGTGCCTCAAGCTTGTGCCGATGGTGTTCGGGTGAAAAAGGTTGGCCATAGAATGAAAGCGAATCTCCGCCGAGACTCCGCGAAAAACGTTTAGACTGAAAATCTTGTGATGATCGACATCGGGAAAAAGCCTCAACTCATTCTTGAACTGATAATGTGCGCATAGCCGAGGATAGTAGGTGGCACGCAGAGGGCCGCCCCTGGGGTCGTCAAAAACCCCTTCCTCATGGACCAGAGCGCCGATTCCGCCACCACCGAGGAGTCCCCATGAACGAACGATGAAGTTTTTGTAAACATTGGTTTGGACTTTTGCGAGCTCGGGGTAGTTGTGATTCGAACTCAAAAATGTAACATTGCCAAAGCTGGCACAATAAACCGCGTGATAGAATGCCTTATTTTGGTCAGAAGCCAAAAGGGCAGGACGCTCGCGGTTGAAGTCCGCACTGAGGGCCTGCCTGACTCCGAGCAGCGGTTCCAATTCGCAGAGAGCCGAAGCATCGGCCCACCTGACTTTGATCCAAGGCGGATTCCCCACAATCAGGTCAAAACCTTCGTGCTTTGCGTCTGGCCCGAGAACCTCGCAGAAGGCGAATTCCCAATGATGAAAGTTCTGTCTATCGGCAATCTGCTTCCCCGTTCCCAACCAAGGTATCACATCGGTCATCGCCTCCATCTTCGAAACGGACTTGCCTGCGGCGCGCAACAGTGTGTCAAGCTCAGATTCGACTCGCGCACATAGTCGTCGCAGAGCACCTTCATTTCCTGATTGTCCTTCAAGCAGGAGCATTGTGCTCGCCAGAAAAGTATCCCTTGGCGGTAGTTCATCCACCGCATCAAGCGGCCAAAACCAAAGACTACACCACACGTCCATCAGAAGTTTTAAACACTTATAGCTGCCGGCATCTGCCTCGAGGTTGCGCCGAATGAGCTCCTGTGTTTCCAGGGACGGCCCAAGCCTCAGTGCCTCCTGGCTGTCCGATGGTGTAGGCCAGACAGATGCCGTGCAGGCGGTCGCTTCCAGGGCCTCAGCCCGCAGCCTGGCATATTCTTCCCAATGGCGATCGATGAGGTCACAGATCTTCAGAGCCTCTCCGATATGAGCCTCGGACCACCTGGACCTCACCTCCTCGGCAATCCACTTCTTGGCCTTGTCGCAGGCTTCGGGCCAGAAGCTTCTCATGAGCCTGTCCCGGTGAGCAGGGACCATGTCCTCATCGAAGACCAGAAAATGGTAAATCTCGTCGTCTCCCCGCGTTTCACCGGGCTTCAGGAAACGGGGAGCGGAGCCGTTATTTCCGAGATGCTCTCCCCGGCAAAGCTGGTCAACGGACCAGACAGCCCGACGTGCACCAATGAGGCTGTTCCCGCACCGGAGCCGAAGGCCGAACCAGGGGGTGGCGCCAGGCTGGGTGATGTCCTGATCTCCGTTTTCCCTTTTTTTCACCAGGAGCCGATGGATGCTCCCCAGCCAAAGCGAAAGCGCTCCCAGCTCCACGGCGGTGGGGTTCAGGTCCACACCGTATACGTTTCTCGTGGCGATGAAGTGCTTGATCCGCCGCAGCTCATCCAGGTAGCGCCCCGGCTCGATGGTCTGGCCCACCTGCTTCTGTTTGAGCTCCAGGTAACGGGCTGCCAGTTGCTCCGCCGCTTCGTTCAAAAAGGCCCCGCTTCCCATGGCCGGCTCACAGATCTTGAGATCCAGAATGCGGTCGGCATCCTCCGGGCCGTAATCCTTGAGAAGCTCCCGCAGGGCCTCCTCGACAAGGCACCGGGTCAGCACCTCCGGCGTGTAGTAGGACGCGCTCTGCACCCGATCGATGCCCGAGAGATGCAGAATGAAGGCTCCCATGGGATAGATGCGGGGCTTCCCGTCATTCAGTCGCTCGACTTCGTCCTTCTTGAATTCCTCCAGACGCTCCCGGGGAACAAACCAGGTGGGTGTCTTCTTATCCTTGAAGCTTCCACTGGCGGGTTTGACATGAATGAGGTCTCCTTCGGCAAACATCCCCTTATAAGAAAGAAGCCCTTCATAGACGGCGCCGAGCTGGTTGATCCCCAATTCGGCATAATTCACCCGCCCGATGGTCCTCGATCTCTCGTCCGTGCTGAGGGACAGCTCCCGGATGACCTGCTGTAAGCATCGGTTGTTCAAACGAGCCCGGTTGAGGAGCGGGGTGCTTCCGGGGTCGAAGAGCGTTGCCGTGAGAGGCCGCACCGTGAAAGCCTTGCTCAATTGGGCATGCATGAGGGTTTGGACCGCAGGACCCGTCTGCGGATTGAACCCGTCGTGGATGATCCGGAAGAGCTGCCGCAGATGCTCATGGAAGTAATGGCCCTCCTCGGTTGCCGGCGTGAGAGGAACCAGCTCGAGATCCCGCAGGGACTCGAGGCTGTACCCGAGGCGGTACGCGTCATCGGTGATGGGCAGTATCCCGAGCTCGCCACCCCGCGCCTCGGCATAGAAACAGAAGAGCAGGCGGTATACAAAGACGAGCGCTTCATGCTTGAGACGTTCGGCGGTGACGTCCAGGGGCTCCCCATCTGCTGCCTCGCCTGGATTGAGTCGCGTATAGGAGAGCTTGCGTCGCCGCCGATCGTCTACCCATTCGTTGGCCAGGAGCGTAATGGCCTGGCGGACGGACCACTGAAGGCTTTCGGTCACCCCGTGGGCAAAACGGTGGCTCTGTTCCTCCAGCTTGTCGTGCAGGACTTCATCCGACTCTCCCTCGGGACAAAGGGTTTCCCGGCCGAGAAAGGCGGCGATGTGATCGAATGTGGCCGTTTCCTTGCGCCCGAAGGCGTCGTCCAGATCGAAGGCAAGATATCGGCCCTGGGCATACGTGTGCTTATCCAGCAGGAGCACCTCGCTCCCGGCAAGAAACAGCATCCAGCGGGGGGCATCCTCCTCGGTGAAGACACGCCCGATAAGACGCTCCCAGTCTCCGGAACAGAGCGTGTGCTCGACCTGGCTCAACTGGTCCGGTAGAGGCACCATCTCCAGCGGGCTCTCGCTCGGCATGCCGTCTTTGATACTGGCGTCGGAAAGGCAGAAAACGGTCTCACCAATGACCATCCAGGGCTTCCCGTAGCGGTTCACGCGCCCCAGGAGAGGCACGAAGCTCTTTCCGCCTTCGACGGGGAGGTCCAACGGCTCCAAATCGCCGTAACCCAGAACATGCAGGAGGTGGGCATGCCACCCCGCCAGTTCGTCGCCGGCCCTCCAGCGCCGCTCGGGCATATCCTCCTCCAGGGCCTGAGCCTTAACCTGAAAGAACTTCGGAGAGAGCTGCTGGAGCTTTCGGGGAACCGATTGGGATCCCTGTTCGCGCCACCTGGCAACCTGCTGCCGGATGTCGCCGGCGAAAGTGCTGTCCAGGTAATGGGAGCTGTAGTACTCGCCGACGTTGTTGATGCTGGTATCTAACGGCATATGGCCCCCTCGATCACCAGGACCAGTCGAGTCGATGGTTTGAATGCTGCGATCAGGTGTGTATCGCGCCAGCTCTTCTGGCGGGTTTTGATGTAGTCCTCAATTTCCTTGATCTCGCGCTGAATCCGGCGGGACGTTTCACTCTCCTTACCATGCTTGGCGAGCCTCTCCTTGAGCAGCTTGCCGCGCTTCTCCCACCATCGACGGAGCCGTTCCTCCTCCTTTCGATAGAGGGGGTAGATGCGCCTTTGATGTTCTTTGTACAGCTGACGCATGTGGCCCAGGCTGGACTCGACGGCGGATGGGATGAGCACCTGTGCGGCGCGAAGGTTCGGCTCCTGCCCGGTGTTCATGAGATGCTGGAACTTGGCCGCCTCGAGAGCCTCGCGCAGGTCCCGCTGCTGAAAATCACCCCCTTTGCGAAACGAGA
>CAZEOY010000048.1:5756-12024 GCA_964513835.1 uncultured Syntrophobacteraceae bacterium | reverse complement strand
AGGCGTCAGCCCCGTGGATCGGGCCGCAAGCGCCTGCCCGCGGGGAACGGCCATGAAGCCCGAACGGACCACCTCCGCCACCCTCGATGCCGTGTAGGCCCCGAGGGCGATCACACCCAACACGTAAGATAGACTCCCCACCTCCCGGTAAAGCCACCGCTCGGCAGATTGGGGAAGCAGGGAAGGAAAGGCGAAGTACCAGAAAAACAGCTGCACCAGCAGGGGCACGTTGCGAAAGATCTCGACGTAGGCGCTTCCCACCAGGCGGGCCCACCGGGACGGGGCCATGCGGCAGATGCCGACCGTCAACCCGAGGAGGAAGGCTATGATCCAGGCGAAGACGGAGAGGTGGATCGTCGTCCAGATCCCTTCGAGCAACATCGAACCGTAAGGTTGTCGCCAGAGCACGCTCCAGTCGAATTCATACTTCAGCATAGGAGCCCTGCATCGGGAGCCAGTGAAAAAATCTGCGAGAGAAGTAAATTCCGCGAAAACGCGCAACCGGAATCAGGAGCAAGCTCCAGCCATCCAACCGAGCAGGAATGAGCCTCAGCATCGCGAAAGACGGCCCCCTCCGGATCATCAGTCGGGGAAGCTCAGCACCTTGACCATGGTCCGGTATTCCGCGGTCATGGGAAGCTCGAGGGTGGCGCCCGGGCCGAACCACTTGTTGTAGATCTTCTCAAACTCCCCGCTCTTGAAGAGGCCGATGAGGGTGGCGTTGACCAAGTCCCTCCATTTGCTGTCGTCTTTGGGCAGAATGAAGCCGTAGGGCTCGTAGGTCAGGAAAGCCCCCACAATCTCCCAGTCTTCGGGCTTGGGGGATTTTGCCCTCATTCCCGCAAGCATGCTTTCGTCCGTGAAATAGGCGTCCACCTTTCCCTGCTGCAGCCCCAGGAAGCCCTTGGTGTGGTCTTCGAAAAGCACCATCTCGCACGGCGGGTCGATCATTTTGGACTCGATGGCCTTCTGCAGTCCCTTGATATTGGCAGTGGAACCGCTTCCGACTCCAACCTTCCTTCCCGCGAGGTCCTTGTATTCACGAATGGGGCTGCCTTTAGGCACGAGCAGTTTGGTGCCCGTCAGGAAATAGGGCAGCGAAAAATCGACCGCCTCCTCACGCTCCAGGGTGATGGTCGTCGATCCGATGCCCACATCAATGGTGCCATTCGCAACCAGCGGAATCCGGTTCTTGGGGTTCATGGGGGTCTTGACGTACTCGATCTTCTTGCCAAGTTTTGCCTCCAGGGCCTTGTGCAGCTCTGCTCCCAGGTCCATGTCAAAACCGATCCACTCGCCTTTCTCGTTCATGAACCCAAAGGGCACAGCGCCTTCCCGGTGCCCCATGTTGACTTTGCCCGTCTTTTCAATGCGATCCAGAGCACTCTCTGCAAAGGCGATGGGGGAAATACCCAGAAGGATTAGGGAGCAGAACACGACTGCCGTCAAACCAGCGGCTTTCCGATGATGTCTCTTCATCGCGACTCCTTCCATAGTATTGGGTCAGCTGTTGAGGACTCGATCCATGCAAGTTCACTCAGCCTTCAGAAGTACGAGATCCATCTTGGGAGTTGCTCCCATCGGTGAACGACCTTCTCTGAAGCAGACGAACGACATCCGTTGCTGGGCGGTTGGCAGCGTTGCCGGATAAAAGGTCCACGAAACCGGGCAGGAGAACATTGCCCACCAACAATGTCCTCTTGCGGAGAAGCGGGCGAAGATGCACTGAGAGCCAGGAGAAGGATCCGTGATCCTTATAAAGGCTGAACAACTTCCGCAAAGATACCGGATGATCTATCGTTACATGGAGGTGCATGCCCTGAAATGCTAACAGGATAGGAGAGGTCAGGGATTCCCCCATGACTGCCGAGTGCCAACAGACCTTTCAGGCGCTCAAACGGATGAACCGGGGTGTCGTCCCCTCGAAGCCCTGGAGATCGGCCAGCCCGCGGCGCTCCAGGTCGTTGAGGCGCAGTGAGACGGTATGGACCGGAAGTCCGGTTTCTGAGGCCATCTCGCGAACGGAGCGAGGCCCCGATTTGAGCGCTTCCAGGATGAGGGCCGTGTGGTATTCATCGCGATCGGCGTGCCTGAGGACCTGTTCATAAAAGAAGGGATCGGTCTTGTCGCCGTAGACGTTCTTGTGCTCGGTCACGTGAATATCCATGCCCGTGAGCCAGCGGTGCCGCTGACCTGTGAGCACCGTCCTCATGGCGGCCAGCTGCATGCTGTAGCGCTGTGCATCGAAGGGCCCGAGGCTTCGGACGATTTGCGTGAGCTCCGCCACGGTATCCGCGAAAATCTGACCTTCGGCGGCACTCACCCAACGGAGGGCCGTGCGCTGCCGCCCGATGCCCGCAAGGTCCAGGAGCTCCTCGAGGGCCTTCATCCGCTTCACAGTGTATCGGTTCCCATCAATGTAATGGCAGTCGCCGATGTGGCAGCCGAAAACCACCACGGCGTCGAAGCCGTTTTGGAGACCTTCCACAATGAAATCGGGATCGACGCGACCCGAGCACATGGTGCGGACGATGCGGACATTGGAGGGGTATTGAAAGCGTGATACGCCGGCCAGGTCCGCCCCGGCATAGGAGCACCAGTTGCAGAGAAATGCCAATATTCTGGGTTCAAACGTCTCGCTCATGCTCTCTCTCCTGAAAAATGGGGGGTGAAGGGGACCGAGCACATGGTGGCATGAAGGGGAGAGAACGCGGCGGAGCCATGCCGCAGATCACCACCTTGCTTTCATATCTGTGCCCATGCCGCCGATGTGCCGGCCCTGCACCCATTGCCCAAACCCGCCTCCGGGGGAAGGCGGGGTCAAGCCAATCACAGCTCCACAGAATATGCTGTCCATTGCCGTCACTCGTCATGCCGGCAGTTCTTAAGCCGGCATCCGGTTCTTATCTGTGGATTCCGGCTAAAGGCTGCCGGAATGATGACTCGAGTGGTGGACAATCTAATGTGTCGCATTGTACCCAGCTCATGAGGGACGCCAATCCAGGCACCCCGGGGGGCCCCGTCCCCGCGCTTCAAGTCACGGAACTCGAAGCGCAGGCCGCAGGCTATTCCTCGTCCTCTTCGATCTCGACTCCGAGCCGCTCCCACTGAGCTCTGGCCTCGGCTTCCGCCCTGGCAATCTCCTCGTCGGTCCAGGGATCGATGACCAGGGAGTCGGCAATGAGCTCCCAGATGTATTTCACTTCATACTTGTAGTCCGTATAGTACTTCGGCAGGCGCTTCATCATCTGATCGTGGCAGTTGGAGCAGCCCACCACCACGACGTTGGCGCCGCTGTTCTTGATCTGTTTGAATTTGAAGCGCCCGTGATACGCGGATTCCGCCTCGTAAGGCATGGGCCAGTTGCCGCCGCCGGCGCCGCAGCAGTAGTTGTTCATGCGGTTGGGCTCCATGTCCACGAACTGGTCCACACACTGCTGGATGATCCATCGGGGTTCCTCGAAGTAGCCCCTGCCGAAGTTCCGCTCCAGCTCGCGGCCGTGCTTACAGGAGTCATGCCACGTGAAGACCTTGCCTGCGTTCACGCTCTTATCGACCTTGATGCGCCCGGTCTCGAGAAGCTCTTTGAGATAGTCGTAGAGGTAGATGTGATCGATCTTGTTGTTGGGATCTTCCAGGACGCATTCCTTCATGCCCTTGCGGCAGCCGTAGGAGCCACCACCGCAGTCGGGCATGATCATGCGCGACACCTGGTGCAGTTTCATGAAGTCGATCTTCCGCTGAGCAAGGATTCGGGTGGCTTCATGGTTTCCCGTGAAAAGCCCCCAGTCCACGGCTTCCCAGTTCTCGGACGGGATGGTCCAGTTTTCACGGGCAGCATAAAAGATCTTCCACCACCAGATCATGTCGTCGTTGTCGGCGAAGACCTCCTTGGAGTTGGGGAAGAACAGGATTTCCGCGCCGTCCCGGTCGATGGGCACATAGAAGCCCGGCAGCTCGGAGTCGGCCAGCTCTTTGCCCATGTCGGACATGAGGAAGAAGTAGTCCTCCTTGGGGATGGCCATGTTGTTCCCGGTATTCAGAACATTTTCCACGCCCTTATGAAGGATGCCCGGAACCTGGTCTCTCGGCCTCAAAGTTTTCATGTGGCCGTTGATACCGACGATATCGATCCCCATTGGACAGCCGTGCACGCAGCGGCCGCAGCCGGTGCAGAGCCAGGGGAACTTGGAGTCCACCACTTCCTGAACCAGCCCGAAGGAGAGCATGCGGAGAACCTTGCGGGTGTCCCAGCCTTCCATGCCCGGGGTCCCGGTGATGGGACAGCCGTTGGTACACGTGCCGCAGGTCAGGCAAAGGTTCAGGTTGAATTTGCTGAGGTATTGCTTGATAGGGTCTTTCAAGTTCGGGTTGAGGACGGGTTGTTCCAAGGTGCTCTCCTTTCGAATAAACATTCACATGATTGAGATCGCTGCTGGATGCGGAATGAGGCACCAGCTGAGCGATCGCGCTTGTGACCGAGCATCGAGCATCCAGAGTGGGCATATTTATGAGACCATATGATCACTTTGCGCCATGAACACCTGGCCAAAGGTCGGCTCCCAAACTGTTTCAGCGGACACTCGTTGACAGGGTTCATGCAGATGACGAATGCCGCTCCTCTGGATATCCTCACGTCATTGCGAGCCGTAGCAGAATAGGGCTCCCCAACGATCGTTGACAGGCTCCTCTAACGAGGTCTCGCGTTTATCGAGAAATTCGCGCACTACATCGAGAGTCGCCAGCAGCGCTCGCTTATCCCTCAGTTCGAGGACCCACCAGTCGCAGGGGACCGAGCTCAGAAGCTCCAATCGCTCCCTCAGATCCTCCAAAGACTTGGGGGCAATATGGCCCTCATCGATCTCTTCGTGATAGACATGAGCGCTGAAAATGCTTTCATGGTGAGGCGACACAAAATCCTCAACGGAGTAAAATTGGCTTTGCACGGAGGGGCTCATCCGCGCATGCCCGATGTCAAAGGTAACGCCGGCCCCTGACAGCCGAATCAGCTTCTCAAACAGCTCGGGGCGACTGGACCAGCCGGATGCCAGATTCTCGAGACAAACCCGGACGCCCAGGCCAGCGGCGTAGCAGACCAGCTCGCCCAAAGCATTCAGGCTGTGGTCCCATATCATGTCATCGTATGTGCTCCGCCCCAGCCCCAGGTGAATGGTCATGAATCCGCCCTCCAGCCGGGAAACCAGCTGACAGGCCCTGCGAAAGATGCTCACTGCTTCCTCCGCTTTGAACATGTCTGCATTTCCCAGATCGATACCATTGAAGGCACAGTGGTAGCGCACTTTCAGGGGATGAAGCCGGGAGATCCTTTGAACCAGACCCTTCTCGTCCACCCCGTTGGCGGGGAGGTCGTCCAGCTTCAGGGTCCAATCGATCCCGCCAAAACCAAGATCGAGCGCCGTCCGACGCAGTTGCTCCACATCGGGTATGAAGTTGCACATGGCCAAATGAGGCTGATTCATGGAAAGATGCCTGCCTCCAGGTGAACAGGGCTTTGTCGAATCACGTAACACTCGACAACGTACGCCACTAATTAATGGAATGGCACCAATTCGGCAAATCGAGAATATCAATCAGTGAATCCGTTTCCATAGGCAGAGGCCACGATTGATGGATTCACCTCACTGCAGAATCTCCGGAGCGCTCAGCAAAACAGAGTACCCGGGATCGTCACGAGATCGTCCCCTCAGCGAGGGCCTTGCGGCAAGAACATCTCGTCTCCCAGGAAGGTGAAGGGGGATTTCCCGGCATCGAAGCCCGGCTGGTAGCCGAACACCTCGTGGATGAGACTGTTAACCTCCTTGTAAAGAGATCTCAACGGAATGCGCGCCGGGCAGACCTCCTCACACAAACCGCAGTCGATGCAGCGCCCCCCCATGTGAATGGCCCGTCCCATGTGGAACGAGTTGTCCGGCGGGAGCTTTTGCCCGGGAATGAACTCCATGTGCTCCAGACTGCACTCGGTGCAGAAACAAACAGGGCAGACATCTCGGCACCCATGGCACCGTATGCAGCGATTGAGATGCTTGAGCCACCAGGCCAGGCGGTCGCTGTTTTCCATGGATTTGAGCTCGCTGAGACGCCGGCTCTCAGTCACTGGGGATACGGCCTCTCCGTAGTCGAACTGGTCGGGATAGGGTTTGGAGCATTCGCAATATGCGGCAAGCTCGGCGCTGCAGGCCTGCCCCAGAATGACGACCCTCTTCGGGTTCAGTTGGTTCCATTTGAAGAGCTCGTTCAGGCCGCGCTC
>CAZEOY010000048.1:0-5746 GCA_964513835.1 uncultured Syntrophobacteraceae bacterium | reverse complement strand
CTTCACAGCCGCGGACCAGGATGCCGTAGGTCTTCTCGGGGTTCTTTCGCGCCTGGTGAAGCAGCAGTTTGATGATGGGATACCGGGCTTCATTGGGCTGCCACGGTTCCATGTCGTTCACATCGTCCCTGGTGAAGAGCCAGGGAAAAAGGAAGCCGTGAAGGGGCTTATAGGCGAAAAGCCCTTCGATGCGGCCTTCCTCCAACAGGTTCTTGGCTTTCGTGTTCATGGGAGCAGATCCTTGATCATTGAGTAGTATCCGGAACCGGGGACCATTTAGAGACTATCTCAAAATTCCGCTCGGTCGTCACCCAGGCGGAAGCTGGGTCCAGGGCTTTAAAAAAACACTGGTTTTCGGCCTTCGTCGGAATGACGTTGCGTGGCGATTGGGAAATTTTGAGACAGTCACTCAGCCGGCCAGCACTTCGAGGGGGACGGCTTCCAGAGGGACTGCAGGTCCAAGCTGGCGTATCTTCTGAGTGAAGTCACGGATGACCTCGGCAAAGCGGACGCCTTCGGCGGCAGAGATCCACTCGAGCCGGAGGCGCTCGGGGTTGTAGCCGACGAATCTCAGGAGCCCCTCCATGAACTTCATCCGCTTGATCGTCATGTAATTGCCCTTGAGGTAATGGCAGTCGCCGATGTGGCATCCCGCCACCAGAATGCCGTCGGCGCCCCTCTGGAGCGCATGGAGCAGATGGTGCGGGGAAACGCTGCCCGAACACATCACCCGGATGACCCGCAGGTTCGGCGGGTATTGGAGTCTGCTCACGCCGGCCAAATCGGCGCCGGCGTAACTGCACCAGTTGCACAGGAATGCCAGGATGCGCGGTTCGAAATCGTCAGCTTTCATGGATGGTCCTCTGATTGACGTTGTGCTCCGGTGCTCGGGGCGCAAGGCAGGAGAGCACAGGTGCTTCAAATGCAATCCTCGCGCAGAGACGCAGAGGTGCAGAGAAAACCAAACCTGTTTAACAGGCAAAGAATGTTGGAGAAGGGCAAGGTTCGGTGCCCCTTCTCAACTCCAAATCAGAAACTAGAAACCAGAAACTGCCTCCGCCGCAAGCGCTTCGTCGATCTGCCGGTAAAGCTGCATGTAGCTGAACCCGAGGAGCGAAATAGCCTCGGACGGACAGGTCGCTGCGCAAGTTCCGCATCCCTTGCACAGGGCCTGGTTCACCTCGCAGCGCGCCTCCTGCTCGAGATAGGTGATGGCCCCGAAGGGACAGCACTCGAGGCAGGCCCGACAGCCGCAGCACATCTCCCTGTTGATGAGAGCCGCAACACCGCCCGCCGAGATGAAATCCCTGGCAAGAACCGTGGCTGCACGGGAGGCCGCCGCCTTGGCCTGGGCGATGCACTCCTCGGTGGGCTTGGGCCAATGGGCCAGCCCGGCGAGGAATACGCCCTCGGTTGCGAAATCCACCGGCCTGAGTTTCATGTGCGCCTCGAGATAGAACCCCTCAGGGTTCAAGGGTATCTTGAAAAGCTTGGCCAAGTGTTCGGGCTCATGGGTCTCGATAGCGCTGGCAAGGGTCAGAATGTCCGGCTGTAAGGCAAGGTCACGCTGCAGGATGGGATCGAACACCACCACCCTCGGCCTGCCGCCGTTGATCTCCACCCGGGGCTTGCGTTCGACATCGAACCGTACGAAGATGATCCCCTTGCTCCGGGCCTCCTTGTAGAGATTCTCACGCAGTCCGTAGGTGCGGATATCCCGGTAGAGCACCCAGATGTCCATGTCCGGATTGATTTCCTTGAGACGAATGGCATTCTCGATGGAGTGGCTGCAGCAGACGCGGCTGCAGTAAGGTCGATCGGGCTCTCTCGATCCCACGCATTGGATGAAGACCGCCGACTGCGCGGTCAGAATATCACGGTCCTGGTTGCGAATGGCCACATCCAGGTCCAGGTTGAGGTAGACGTGCGTGCTCGTCCCGTAACCGTATTCGACGGGCTTATAGGAGTGGGCTCCCGTGGCGATGACGACCACCCCGTGATGTACCTCCTTTCTTGCGCCGGCACTGTCCAGGGCCGTGCAGAAATTGCCGACGAACCCCCTGGTCTCCGCCACCGTCGTCCCCTTGTGAACCGTGACCAGGGGGTGTTCTTCCACCTTTTGGACGAGGGATTCGAGATGGGGACGCACGGGCTCGCCGTTCCAGGTAGTGAGAAGCTTCCGCGCGTGGCCTCCGAGCTCTTCCTTCTGCTCGACCAGGTCCACGGGATAGCCCATGCCGGCCAAAGCCAGGGCAGCTTCCATTCCCGAAACACCACCGCCGATGACGAGAGCGCTCCTGGTGACCCCGAGGCGCACTTCCTGGAGCGGTTCCTGGAGTGAAACCTTGGCCACCGCCATGCGCACCAGATCCTTGGCCTTGGCCGTGGCGGCCTCGGGGAAGGCCTGATGCACCCAGGAGTTCTGGTCGCGGATATTGGCGAGCTCGAAAAGGTACTTGTTGAGCCCCGCCTCGCGTATGGTCTGCTGGAACAGGGGCTCGTGAGTGCGCGGAGAGCAGGACGCCACCACGATCCGGTTGAGCCGATGCTCTTGGATCACCTCCTTCATCCTGACCTGGGTATCCTGGGAGCAGGTGAAGAGGTTCTCGTCCACGTAGGCCACGTGGGGAAGCGTTCTCGCATACTCTTTCACGGCGGGAACATCCACCACCGAGCCGATGTTGATGCCGCAATGGCAGACAAAGACCCCCACGCGTGGCTCCTGACCTGTCACATCCGTTTCGACGATCTCTTCAACTTTGCGTGTGGCCGTGCCGCGCACGGGTGAGAGGATCGCCGCTGTCTCCGCCGCTGCCGCCGAAGCTTCCATCACGGACTGGGGAATGTCTTTGGGACCCTGAAACGACCCGCAGACAAAGATCCCCGGGCGAGAGGCGGAAACCGGCGTGAAGGGCGAGGTGGCCGCGAAGCGGTCGTTGCCCACATCGATTCCCAGCCGAGCCGCCAGTCCCATGACCTCCGGCGATGCTTCGAGCCCAACGGAGAGGACCACCATTTCGAAGTCCTCTTCGTGCAACAGCCCGTCTTCCCTCACGTATCGCAGGATGAGATTCTCGTTTTCCCCCATGCGCTCGACGGAGTGGATTCGGGATCGTACGAAGCGGATTCCGTGCTCTTCTTCGGCCCGGTTGTAATACTTCTCGAAATCCTTTCCGCTGGTCCGCATGTCCATGAAAAAGATGGACGCTTCCAGCGGCTCCCGGCTGTGCTCCTTGGCGATGACCGCCTCCTTGATGGCGTACATGCAACAGACCGCCGAGCAGTACCCGTTGTTGCAGTGGTTCACGTCCCGCGAGCCGATACACTGGAGCCAGGCGATCCGTCGGGGCTCCTTGTGGTCCGAGGGCCGCACCAGGTGACCCTGGAAGGGCCCCGAGGCCGAGAGGATGCGCTCGAACTCGATGGATGTCACCACGTTGGGGTAGATGCCGTACCCGAAGGTGTCCTGAAGCGAAGGGTCGTAGGTCGCAACGCCGGGCGCAGCAATGATGGAGCCCACTTCCAGCGTGAGAATCTCCTCCTGCATGCTGTGGTCCACGGCCCCGGCCCGGCATGCCGCGACGCACTGGAGGCATTCGCTGCACGCCATGCAGTTCAGGCATTTCCTGGCTTCGGCCAGGGCCTGTTCCTCCGTCAGCCCAAGCTCGACCTCGGCGAAGCCCAACCGCCTCGCATCCATGCTCACCGTCGCCATCTCGGCACGCGGCATGACCTGGATCTCCTCGGGAATGGGCAGAAAATTCTCCTGGGGACGTTGCGGTTTTTCGCGTCCGAAGGCCAGATCCTGGCCGTCGATATAACGGGAGATGGAAACGGCGGCTTCACGGCCAGCAGCCACGGCGCCGATGGCCACCCAGGGTCCCGACTGGGCGTCGCCGCCCGCAAACACGCCCTCGCGAGTGGTTGCGAAGGTGACCTCGTCGGTCTCGATGGTGCCCCAGCGGGTGAGGTTCACGCCCTCTCCCGAGAGGTAAGCCGATGCCGGGGTCTGTCCGATGGCGGGAATGATCATTTCCGCCTCCACCGTGAATTCACTTCCCGGAGTCGGAATGGGGCGGCGCCTTCCCGAGGAGTCAGGGGCTCCCAGCTCCATGCGGACGCATTGAAGCCCGATGACCCGGTTGTCTTTGGTCAGGATCTGCTGGGGCGCCGTGAGATATTGGATGTCGATTCCCTCGGCCAGGGCGTCTTCGACCTCGTTTTCACGGGCGGGCATCTCCTGCCGGGATCTGCGGTAAAAGATACTCACGGAGTCGGCTCCGAGCCTGCGCGCACAGCGGGCTGCATCGATGGCCACATCACCGCCACCGACGATGATCACGCGTCTGCTGAGGTTCTTGACCTCGCCGAGGTTGACTTTCCGCAGGAAGTCGACCCCCGGCATGACTCCGGCACCATCTTCTCCGGGGATGTTGAGCTTGAGGCTGGCGTGGGCCCCGATGGAAAGGTAAACGGCCTTGTAGCCTCGAGCCATGAGGTCATCGATGGTGAGGTCCCTGCCGAGGGCCGTGTTGAGCCGGATCTCGACGCCGAGCCGCGTGATGAAATGGATTTCCCTGTCGAGCACTTCGGGCGGCAGGCGGTAATCCGGAATCCCCACCCGCAGCATGCCGCCGGCCACGGGCAGCGCTTCGAAAATGGTCACACCGAAGCCTTCCAGGGCGAGGAAATAGGCGGCGCTCAGTCCCGCGGGACCCGAACCGATGACGGCGACCTTTTCTTCCCTCTTCGTGATCTCCGGCAAGGGAATGCTGTGGATATCCACCTGGTCGGCTGCGAACCGTTTGAGTGCGCAGATGGAGACAGGTTTGTCCACTTCTCCCCGGCGGCAGGCGGTTTCACAGGGGTGAGGGCAGATGCGGCCAATCACCCCGGGGAGGGGGAGGTTGCGCAGAATGACTTCCATGGCCTCCCGGTACTGCCCCTGGGCAATCATCGCCACATACCCGTGAGCGTTCACCTCGTTGGGGCAGGCGTTGGTGCAGGGGGAGCGGTCGCGCTTGTCGATGGTGTAGGCGCTCGGAATGGCCTGGGCGTAAGGTTTGTAGGCAGCCTTTCGCTCAGAGAGCCCCTGCTCGAACTCATTCCCGAGCGACACCGGGCAGACTTTGGCGCAGTCGCCGCACGCCGTGCACTTCTCCAGGTCGATATAGCGGGGCTTCTTTCGGATCTGGACCTGGAACCGCCCGGCCTCGCCATCAACCCTCTCGACCTTCGATTCGGTGAGAAGCTCGATGTTGGGGTGTCTCCCCGCATCCACCAGCTTGGGGGAGAGGATGCACATGGAGCAGTCGTTGGTGGGGAAGGTCTTGTCCAACTGGGCCATGATGCCGCCGATGGCCGGACTCTTTTCCACAAGGTATACGAAATACCCGCCGTCGGCCAGGTCCAGAGCGGCCTGCACTCCGGCAATGCCTCCCCCCACAACCATGGCCGAACCGACAAGGTCTTGCGCTGACTTGGACATGCTTTCACCTCTTACTGTGTCAGAAACTCATGCATGGCGGAAGCCGCGAGCCGGCCCTCACCCATGGCGCTGATGACCGTGGCCCCGCCGGAAACGATGTCGCCTCCGGCCCACACCCTCGCCTTGGAGGTCTTGCCTCTCTCGTCAACCACCACCGTTCCCCACCGGCTGGTTTCGAGATCAGGTGTCGTCGATGCGATGAGCGGGTTGGGAGAAGTGCCGAGCGAGACCACCACGGTGTCCACGTCCATGATGTAT
>CAZEOY010000047.1:0-12062 GCA_964513835.1 uncultured Syntrophobacteraceae bacterium | reverse complement strand
TTTTCGGCGGCTCCTACGACATCCTGGGTCAGGCCCACGCCGGGCTCGCCTCGGTGACCGGCATGCACGAATTCATGGGCGGCCACTGCACCAAGCAGACCAACTGGGTCATCGACTGGCAGTCCGGCAATATCATCACCGCCTCCATCCTGGCGGCGATTCATCATCGCCGCAAGACCAACCTCGGCACCATGATCGAGTTCTCCCAGGTGCAGGTCCCCACCCGCATGCTCGGTTACACCACGACGATGTACGGCAAGTTCGGCATCGTGCGGCAGCGCTGGGGCAACTGGGATACGCAGCTGGCGGTGCACGGCATCATCCTCTGCGGCAAGTCCGACTTCCCCGATGCCGAAAATCCCCAGGACAAGTTCTGCGCCCGCTATGTCATGGTGAGCGCCTTCCAGGATGCCGACTTCAAGGAGCTGTGCGCCATCACCGGCATGAACGAACTTTATGAGAAGTATAAGGCTCATAAGGATCGCGTCGAAGGTGAGGCCCAGGTGGAAATCTACGGCGCTCTGGAACGATGGGCCGCGGACAAGACCAGGTCCCAGGTGGCCAAGATCCTCCAGGATGCCGGCATTCTGGCTGAACCGGTGCGCAATGACCGCGAAGCCTACGAGAGCCCGCACTACCGCGAACGCGGCACGGTTCGCTGGCTGGATGATCCCCTTTTCGGCGACATGCTGCTCCATGCCGGCTATAGCTGTGGACACATGGAAAAGACCCCGAGGCGGATCAACTGGCATTGGCGTCCGGTGGGTGCCGACAACAAGAAGATTTACCACGACATGCTCGGCATTCCGCTCTCCAAGATCCAAGAGTGGTATGACAAGGCCTACATCTAAAAGGAGGGGACCGTGTGTGATATCATCTGGTGCAAGAAGGAAGTGGGTGGCAAGCCCTGTGATACCATCAACTACCTGGATCCCTACTGCTTCTGGAACTGGGAGGGAACGATCAACTGTGCCGAGTGCGGCACGGTGTATTACATCCACATGATCCAGGGTTTCATGTACAAGGGGCCGGAGGAGAGGCCCGGTGAGAAGCCCGATATCATGCCCCTTTATGCCGACAAGCCTTATGACGGCTACTCCAACTACCGCCCCGGTACGGAGGGCCGTACTCGGCCCTACGAGTGCAAGCCCAGGGCCCAGATGAAGGGAGTTGCCGACATGGTCAAATTCAGCATCCGGGGAAGGCCCGTCCGCGGGTGGCGTCCGCAACCCCCGTCTGCCGGCCTGGCCGGGAGCTTCGGCTTCCACTGGGACATTCAGAAGCTGTCGCCTGATGTCTGGGAGGAATACCAGAAGAAGCTCGCTGCAGGCGAAGTCAAGGACTGGTAGCTGAAGAAAGGAGTGTTGCATGACACAAGAGCTTACGCCTGAAGAATTCCTGGATACTGTATTGATCCCGGAAAAAACAAGTTCACACATATGCTGGAATTGCAAACACCTGAAGCCGGTCCTCCAGGGCTCCAAGTTCCCGCCTGCAGACATCATCGGCTGGTGCAAGAAGATCCACTGGCCTCATTACTGGTGCGTGGCGGATTTCAACGTGGTCAAGAAGTGCTACGCATTTGACGCGAGGAAGAAGGCCTAGCATGGAAGACAACGTCCGCAAAGAGCTCGACGTCCTCAGGGGGATGTTGAACAACTGGAAAACCAGCTTTCTGGGCTGGGCGGAGCCCGGCGACGACAACGAGTATGTCCTGCTGGAATTCCGGGAAGAAATCCAGATGAATCTCTACCCCTATGTCAGGAGGTTGTACGAGACCAACCACCTGACCAGTGCCGAGGCCACGGAGTTCATGGTTTATTGCTTCGGCCAGGTTGAGGTTCTTCGCGACCAGATGAGGCAAATCGAGACCAGCCCAAGCTAGAAGGAGGTATCACATGCCAGAGAAATGCCGTGTGGTGGTCTGCGGCTTTGACCCCATGCTCGTTAAAGCGTATGTCGCTGCCAACGCCAGAGCCTGTTGGTGGCATATATCCGACGAGCTCTATCACGAATTCGGGATGAAGCCCAGAATGAAGGTCGAGGGCAAGGTGCTCAAGATCTACTCGGGCAAAACCGGCCAGGAGGTGGCGGCGCCCAATGAGGATTTCGATTGGGAATGCTCCAAGGAGACCGGGCTGGTTGTCCTGTTGCCGGCTGACTTCATCAAGAAGTACATGATCACGGAGTTCCATTTCCTGGAGCTGGTGATCGACCGGATCGACGGCAAGGATGTCTACCCCGGCCAGGAGAAGATCAGCAAGAAGTGGTGGCCATCGGATAAGATGAAGATGGCCTACTCGCTGGACTACATCGGCTAGGACTTGCCGCTCGAGTACGGCAGATCCCCAAATCCATGAGATCGTGGAAGTGGCGTCACGGAACCCTAAATCCCCCTCTTCGGCTGCCCCGAGGAGGGGGGTTTTTTGTGCCTGCAAGCGCGAGGCGGAAAGGGTCTTGTTATTTGGGCCCGCGCAGTCTATAGCTTAATCAATATCTCAAAACAGCTCAGACGCCTTTTTCGGCATCCCGGCGAAAGCCGGGGTGGCGGCATTGACGAGTCTGGAGATCGTCTCCTGACCGTGGAGATCATCCGGTAATCGTTCCTGGCGCGAAAGGGTGTCTAAAAAGTGCATTATTTGTCGCCACCCCCGCGAAGGCGGGGGTCCAGAACCCTTATCAAACCAGGATTCCCGCCTTCGCGGGAATGACGAAATGGCAAAACGGAAGTCTATTTCGACACGCTCTGAGACGACAGGCAACAGGATCGGTTCATAAAGGGATTGAGGAAGCCAGATGACAAATAAGCCGACAGATGACGATACCCAAGAGGCAAAGCAGGAGTTCTACGCGCTGTTCGAAAATGCAGGAATGCCCGAGGAGGAGCCTGACCATCCCGGATGGCTGTCCATTGGGGAGATATTGAAGGAATCACACCCGGTTTTCGAGAAAAGCAAGTTTCTCATCGGGTATCACCACTCCAGCAATGTTTATGCACTGTCTGGGGACTACATCACCCTCGTGGACCCGGGCAACGACTACACGATCTTCATGGAGCTCGAGAAGCTCGGATACAGCCCTCTTGACATCAAAAAGGTCGTGCTCACCCATGGCCACCGGGACCACTGCATGGGTGTTTTCGAGATGCTGCGGTTCCCCCCCATCATGGAGGGCAAGCAGGTCGAGATCATCATGCACGCCGGAGGACCGAGGGAGTTCAAGGATCTGGTCACGGAGGTTGGCTTCCCCCCGACGGAGTTGAAGGGCGGAGAGATCCTTGAGCTGAGCGGGTTCCAATGGGAGGTGATCCACACCCCGGGCCACACCATCGACGGGATCTGCCTGTACCACGAACCGACGCGGACCGTCATCACTGGGGACACCGTCCTCCCGGATTCCATCGGCGATGCCGACAAGACCGCCGGTGGACAGCTGGATCATTACCTCTATGGGCTCAAACAACTGTTGCGGAGAGACATCGCTCACGTTCTTCCCGGTCACGGCGTGCCCGTTGCCGTCACCGGCAGACGCACGGTGGAGGAAACCTACGAAGGCGTGATGATGAAGATCCTCGAAGTCCCCGAAGACGGGCGAATGACCTGGATGGACGGGGCCAGAACCCTGGCTGAAAAGGGGCTCCTGGAGGAGGCCGTTTACTGCTGCGACAAAGAGTTGCTCCTGCGGCCCGATAACCCTCAGGCCCTTCAATTGAAAGCCCTGGCGCTGAACGACATGGGCCGGTGCGAGGAAGCCATCGCGCTTCTGGACCGTATCCTGATCCGGCAGCCTGACGATGCTCATGCCCTCATGGGCAAAGGTCACGCCCTTCTCGGCCTTGCCAGACACGAGGAGAGCCTGCCTTACTTTGACAAGGCCCTGGACAAAGACCCCGGAATCACGGAGGCCCATGTTTTCAAGGGGATGGCCCTCTATTTCCTGGGTCGCTATGATGAGGCCATGGCCATTGAACTCTTCAAAACCGAGTTTCTGGCCCGGTTCAAGACCGAGATAGACCGGGGGTCAAGGGGCGCCAGACCGTAGGCTGATTTTCAGCATTGGGGGCATCCGTAGGGTATATGAGCCGGAGCTGATGTTGTCGCCACGGTAGTCCGGTTTCAACCTGGCGTCACTTGAGGCTTTGCTGCATCGCAAGGAGTAGCGAGAGATGAACGATCAGGTATTGAAGCTCTATGAAGCATCCAAGGCTTTGGTCAGCTACATTGATTCCGAGGATGTCTTTGACAAGGTGGGCAGCATGGGGTGCGGTGGAGTCGATCACCATCAATCGGAGGCCTTCTATAACCTGATTGCGGCCGCAAGGATGGCTCTCAAGGAATTTGAGAAGCATATGAAAACATAGCAGTCCGCATGACCCTTCGCGCCACCCGAACAATGAAAAGGATGGTGACACGAAGCGTTTTTCAACTCGAAACTCGAAACCCGGGACTATAGTCAGCAGGGGTTCTTGAAATGGCCATTGAGGAGATCACCTACGAAGAGTACATGAAGAAGCTGGACCAGATCGAGAAGCGCTACCTCTCTGACGAAGCAGGCTTTCCCGAAGGTGCGCGAGAGAAGGGTCTCGAAATCTGCAGGAAGTTCAGGCGGGAAGTCGAGGAGCTGGGCCCCGAGAATTGCCAGTATTTCATTGACACGCTCTACGGGTTGCCCATGCACAAGCCCAAGGGCAGTCCACCCCCGTAGTACAACTCAACACAGTAGAGTGTCCACCGCTCGAGTCGTCATTCCGGCAGTCTCTCTTAGCCGGAATCCACGGAAAAGGGCTGGATGCCGGCTCAAAAACCGCCGGCATGACGATTGACGAAATGGACATCTCATTCCATGGAGCCGGACCTTGCGTGCTGAGGCTGAAATACCACATTTCTCACCGCAAAGACGCAATGGTCGCAAAGGGTTCTTCCCTGCCTTTCCTTGCGTCCTTGGCGTCTTTGCGGTGAATTAGAAATGAAAGGACCAATCCTTCATCATGGAAGAGGAAAACAGCCAGGTTGTCACCTGCGCCCATTGCGGAGTCCGCCTTCCCCTGGAGGAGGCCATCCGCTACGAGCACCGACTGCTTTACGGTGATCACTTCCACTGCCGGGAATGCGATCCCGGGGGGGTCTGGGACTGCATGAGCCATGACACCGACATGGAAGTCCATTGAAGTCCCTGCCGTTCGATGCCCGCTGATCCCGGATCATCGGACATCCTCCTTGAAGACGATATCGCTCCCCACGATGGCCAGGAGCAGCCCCCTCGAATCCTTTTCCTTGGCCACTCTCACCCAGTTCTCTCCGCTCAGACCTCGCTCCACGGTGGTCAGGAGCAACCCCCCTTCCAGGTTGCTGCTCTCCTTGAGCAACAGAAACTGCCGGTGATTGCTGAATGCAAACAACACCCAGCCATTGGTGAGAACATAGTTGTAAGACCCCGGATAGTCCTGAACCAGCTGACGCGAGGTGTCGGCTACGGCTGAAAAGAGGCAGGGGATACCCTGCCTGCTTTCATATCGAGCCGCTATGCCATCCAGAAGGTACTCGAAGGTTCTGGCGGAATCGCTGACGGCCTCGTCCAGTTGGACGGTCCTGCCTGAATAGGATTCAATGGCGGGGGCTCTCCCGTTGTGGGCGAAGACCCATTCCTGCCCCTTCAGATGAACGACAAAGGGATGAGCGTGGCATTCGTCGATGGGACCGCTGGTTCGCAGCCGAACATGGGCAATGATGAACTTGCTCGAGATGACTCGAGCCAGCCTTTGGAAGCTATCGTGAAATCGCCCTTCGTGATAGGCGCGGGCAGCCGATTTCTCGACGTACGCCCGGCCCTTCTTGAAATAGCCGATCCCCCATCCGTCCATGTTCCTTGCCGCCTTGAGCGCAAATACGGGCAGGGACTTGGGGGCGGAATAATTCCTTGCGGCAGACAACGCAAATAAGTCGCACATAGAGAGTCGGTTTCACCTGATGAGTTGGGAGCCAGTCGATCCATTGCTGTCCAGGTTTATTGAGGAGGACGACGAGTCATTCGATTCGGGCTGCACGTGTGCTTCAAACAGATGTCAAATCAGGGACGTTTCCGGCACGTCCCCCAGGTACAGGATATCGGGTCCGGCAACAGCGATGAGCTTTCCGAGGGTGTTGCTTTCAGGCTGGATGGCGGTCCACTCCTTGTCGCTCAACCCCTCCTTGATGGAAGTGAGGACCAGACTGTTTCCAAAGCTTTCCAACTCCCGCAGGAGCATCAGCTGCCGGAAGTTGGAGAAGCCAAAAAGCATGGATTCATTGGCCAGGAAAAACGAGTAGCGACCCGGGTATTCCCCGATCATGGTGCGAATGCTCTTGACCAGGGAGCGCCCCAGGCTGGAGTAAGGGGTGTAGCGAAGGCAGGATACCAGCTGATCCCTCAGGTATTCGAAAATCCTGGCCGGGTAAGCTTCCACCTCAATTTTCGGCTCGTTTCGCGTCTCGTAGCTCTCGATCCCCTCCACGACTCCCACGTGCACAAAAAGCCACTCATGATCCAGGAAAGGCAATGAAAAGGGGTGATTATGCAGTGCGTGGCTTCCACCGCTCAGGGGGCAGCTGATGTGAGAGACAATGATGCGGCTGTCCACCACTCGCGCCAGTCTCTGGAAGCTTTCATGCACCTGGTCCCCCTCGTACACCTTCTCGGCAGACCGCTCCACGAAAGCATGGTTGTCGCGGTAAAACCCGATCCCCCAGCCGCTCATGTTCCGCTTGCCCTTCTCCGCAAAGATGGGCAGGTACTGCTGCGCCGTGTAATTGACGCCGGAAGACAGCGCAAAGATATCACACATGTGCGTTCATTCCCCCCCGCAGATTGGAGCCTCTTTCTTCTGTAAAGGTTGCTGCGTCACGCGCTGTGACCTTCCGTCACCCCCGCGAAAGCAGGGGTCTAGAAATCTGTGTGAAACCTGGATTCCCGCTTCCACGGGAATGATGATAGGGGCTTAACTCAAGGACATTGACGGGTCAGAGCCCCTGGTGCTGAGCCCCCGGGGGCTCCATCGCCCCCTTCAATACAACAGGTTTCCCCCGGTGCCAATTGCTGATTCGATTCATATGCCCAAAGGCCAGATATACCTTGTAGATCGTTTTCAGCCACTTGTTCCCGGTGGAGTCATAATCGATGAGGGGAACGCTTCCGTCACTCAACTCCACCAGGAATTGAGTAAAGATAATCCATTGCATGCCCTCATCAATTCGTTCCAGCACAGCACAATGATATCTGAACTCAATGGTGGATCGATACCAGTAGGAATGCAGATTCAATCCATGATATCGAGTCATATCGTAACGATCTGGCCTGCTGCAGTTGGGATCGTATCTATTCTTGGGAGAATACCAAAGTTGTTTGATCCTGCAACCATCCGTGCCACATTGATCTTCACAGTTCTTGAGATCAAAAAAATCGATAATACTCAAGTCCATGGGACGACAAGTGTCTTTGGAAATACGATTCTCCCCGATGAGGAGATAAACATAATCCTCTATCGCATAGACAATTCTCACCAGCTCCTTCAATTGTTTACATGTGTACTTCTCTGGATCCACCCCATGATGAACATGGAACCCGCATGAATAGTCTATCTCCACTCCCGAGATTTCTCCAAGCAACTGAAAGAAACGATAGGCCTGAAACAAACCGTGAAAACCACGCAGTATGGGACTGACGAGCTCGACGCCACCCCTGTGCACAATGGAGGAGTCCTCCTCGAAGTGCCAGGAGTCCTTGTCGGTTCCCAGGCTCAGCCCGTAGTCTTTGAGCAATTGCGGGACGTCTCTGCCGTCCCTGGCTTTGGAGTGAATGTTGTAGGGCTTGATGATGCCGTTGTCGGGGGGCAGGATGTAGTAATTCAATCCATAGAACTCAATTTCAACTCCGAACGGGCGATCCGTGAAGTACTGCAGCATGGGGTACTTCTTCTTGAGCCTCGAGGCCAGATCATAGGACCCTTCCATACATCGCTCCTCCTCATGAAATGCAGATGCAAGCCACCCTGACGCGGACAGGCCCATCCAGGTTCATCGGCGGAGATGGAGGTCGAGATTCATCGGGTTCGCCCATGACCAGGTTCAGGAGCTCAAGAAACCCGGAATGGTTGTAAAACAATTTAACTTTATCATGGATATTCCGCTTCAACAATCCTCTATTGCCGCCGGGAGCGCGGATTGATACTGCTGTTGCAACAAGCTCGTCTGAACGGTCGGGTCGGGTGCCATGGGCTGAGCGCGGGGCTTGCCCGTGCCACCCCCCAATTCAACAGAATTGGCGCGGATTGGAGAACGACTCAGAAAGGTTGAACCTTTGTTTGTCCATCGAAATCAAAGAGGACAACGTGCCCGACCACCCCAAGCTCGTTGTCCTCTTCCCTTCAGCTTTCATCCATCGCTCTTCGAAGATCAGAGTCGCTCTGGATAATTCTCCGTCAAGAACCGGGGCCTGTGTTCCAGTGCCCCGCCGTCACAAACCCAGCAGTTTGCAAAGCCGATCTCCCCACCGCATACCTCAGAACCATCCGAGTAGCAGTTGCCCTCAAAGGAGCAGTATTTTGCATCACATTCCATTGTCTTATCCTTTGCTCATCGGTTCATCACCTCATCGAGGCGACGTGAACTGTTCGTTTTCGATTCATGACTCTACTTTTTTCTATGAAATTTAAATAAGCATTTCCTGGAGTTACTGCAACAACGAGAATCTATGCCGTGCCTGAGACGACCGTGGGGATAGGCGGCTACATTCTTTCCATGATCTCCAACGCGGGATTCTTGTTGGGCCTGATCTTCGTCTCCACTTCCTCCCTCAGACGACCGATTTCCATCTCGCTCAACGTCCTCCCCGGTTCCATCATCACGATGTCCGCCGGCTGGTGACTCAAACGGGGATGTCCCGAGAGGACCCCGTATTCCCTGGTGTGGATCTCCTGCTCATGCCAGCCTTCGTCACCCACGACAATGGCATAGCAGAAGGACCCGTATACTGTTTCCATGATTGTGGCCTCGGTAATGGGAGCGTCCGTGATGACGCAGACGCTGCCTCTGGACAGATCCTGGTCGATAAAACGGTCCTTGAGGAGGAAGACCATGTCCTTGACGGCCACCTCCCGCTTGGCAACCGGGATCTTCAAGCTGGCAGCCACAAAATCCAGGACGACGGCGTGGTTCCTGGCGTCCGTGGTGGAAAAATGCTTGACCATCAGGGCGCCATGCGAATGAATCCAGCCATTGATGACGGTACCCGCCGGAAGCGACTCATGGAATTCCACGATTTTTTCCGGGCTGATGCCGGCGTAGACCTGCAGGTTCAGATCGTTGCGCGGCAGGCCGATGTCGGTGATGAGATCGGGCCGATCCGCACTCCCGAGTGTGAAACCGTACCATTCCAGGCTTTCCCGGTGAACGCTCCGCACCAGCTCGCCAATCTTGAAGGCCTTCTCACGGGCGTAGGATGTCATGAGTATGGTTCGGGGCAAGCTTGCCAGAGTGACCTCTCTGAGCTCCCGCCGCCTCAGCTCGGACAGGCTTTTCAATCTCATCCCAGCCGCTCCCTCACGTCCCCGGCTTCGACCACGAACCTCCCGGTGTGATTCCCGGGAAGCCGGTACATATCTTCGAGAAGCACCCGGTGAATGATGCTGATGAGCCCCCTGGCTCCCGTTCCCTCGCGCTCCGCACGCCTGGCGACTTCGGTCAGTGCATCATCGGTGAATTCCAGGTCGATGGACCATGCTTTGAGATCGTTGGCGTACGCCAGCAGCACGCTGTCCGCACTCCGGGTCAAGATGTCTTTGAGATCCTGGGTGGTCAGCTGATCGTAGACCACTTTTACGGGAAAGCGCCCCATGAGCTGCCGCTCCATGCCGAAAGCCACCAAGTCGTCGGTCAGCAGATGGTCCCGCCAATCCCCTTGAAAACCCTGCCTGGCCATGCGCCTGTCCACCAGGCCCTGGAGATTCTCGAAAGCCCCGCCCGCAATGAAGAACACATGCTTGGTAGAAAGAGAAATCCTTTCCTTGCCAATAGTCACGGTATTCTCCGTGCCATCCACCAGATGCAGCAGCCCTTTCTGAACACCCCTCCCGGATACATCCTTGAACGCAATGGCTTCCGTGGCAATTTTGTCGATCTCGTCCAGGTAGACAATCCCCATCTGCGCCAGCCGCGCGTTTCCACCGGCGGCCATGAGCAGATCCACCAGGATGTCCGTAGCATCCTGGCCGACGTAGCCCACCTCGCTGAACCGGGTCATGTCCTCGTGAACGAACGCCACCCCGGCCAGTCGGGAGGTCACTTCGCTGGTGTAGGTCTTGCCGCAGCCGCTGGGGCCGATCATCATGACGTTGGCCCGGGGCGTCCGGGTGTTTTTCAGGGCCAGGTCGAAATCGCCCTCGTTCTCGGCCAGCGCCCGCTTCAAAGCCCCACCGAGCCTCTTGTAATGAAAGGCAATGGCTGTCGAGATGATCTTCTTTCCCTTCTCCTGCCCGATGATGAAAGCGTCCATGGCCGCCTTGAGCTGTGCGGGAGTCTTGTCGAACTCGATGATCTCCTGCACGGCCTCAAGAGTCTGCTCCTCTTTGAGCAGCTCCATTTTGTCATTGATGCGCCGGCGGCTCCGGTCGGATAAGCCATCATGAGTGTGCATCATGGTGCGTGAGACTCCGTCTGCTCAACCTTTGCAAGGAAGGCTCGCAGCTGTTTGATTCGCTCCTGCCGGGAAACCGGGTCTGATTCTTTCCCTCCGGCCCTTTCCGTTCCTGCCCCCCCACCTTCGCTTCCACCTTCACTGTCCGCCCGCCCCTCGAGAACCGCAAGCTCATTCACGGCATTCCGGGCGAGCAGAAGGGTCCGGAAGTCATGGCGCACCAGGCGCCGCGCATCGAGCGAAGGGTCGGATTTGTAGAGCCGGACCGAAAAGACCATCTCCTCCGAAGAGCGTGCAAACGACAGGTAAGGATTATCCAGACGGTTGATGATCTCCAGGACCAGCCCATATTCTTCAACCGAGACCATACAATACGGAGGTATCTCGATGGACTGCTTCGCCCTGATCTCGAGCTCCCCCAATGGATGCCGCCCCGGATCATGATCCAGGTTGTCGATCATTGTCAGGAAATCCTCTTTCAGACCATAGTTCTTTACAATCGAGCACACCGTATTGAAGACCATGTCTTCACGATGCCGCTTTATTCGCTGTCGAGCACGATCACCTTTAATGTTCTTACGCAAATCCATGAGGATAAGATTATATTTGCTTATCTGGAATAAGTACGATCAATACTCTGTAGCATTCACCTATATTCGATAATCTCCAAATTCAATAGTCTTGACGTAATAGAGAGTCTTATCAAGACTATGGTAACCATTACGGCGCCTGGGATCATATCCATACAGCAAGGCATTGATCCCATCCTCGAGGAGCCTGATGATGCTCTCTGCAGTAACCTCCCGGGGCCAGTCGTAACCCCTGAGGCAGATCTCCTGCTTCGGGGTGTGATGCAGGAGAAACGGATGCTTATAAGACTCCAAAACTATCGGCCTCAATGTTCCCGCGGTCGAGACAGCCACCCTGCAATCGGGGAAACGATAGCTCTGGCCGTAGTAGTCTGTCAGGACATATTCCCCGGTGCGCTTGTAGATAACATAGTCGTCTCTCGAGCCCGTCCTGAAGAAGCCAAAGCCGTCCAGTTCGAAGGACCCTTTCTGGGCAAGATACAGCATGGTTGCGATGTGTCTTCTCTTCGACTCGCTCATCCGTTCGCGCTCAAGCAGCTCCTCCTCGAGACGGGTCCTTTCACGGGTCAAAACCTGCTCCTCCAGCGCCCTTCGAAGCCATCGACGGAGAGCCTCCCCCGTCGTCCTGCCGTCCTCGAGGGGCTCCAGAGGCCGCCCCAGTCTGCGCAAATCGTCCAACCGCCGCTGCAGCACCCCGGAATCGAGTACTCTCTCCGCTTCTTCCGTGAACCCTTGCGGGACATCCAGAGCAACGGAAAGAAGATCCAGGAACTCCTCCTCGCTGAATGACCGCCTCTCAAGCCCCCT
>CAZEOY010000046.1:0-12075 GCA_964513835.1 uncultured Syntrophobacteraceae bacterium | reverse complement strand
CAACAGGAGCGCGCTCGCCGGCGGAACCTCCAGGAGCGGCGCCATTTCCGGCGACAGAGCATTGAAGAGAGACGGTAAGGTCGCCGTCGGGGGATCACGCAGCGCAGGGGTCCTTTGGCCGGGCCCCACTCGGCAGGGTCCGGAGCAATCAATCCTGGCCGGGATACTTCGGCATGCAGCAGAGCTTATACTTCTTGCCGCTGCCGCAAGGGCAGGGGCGGTTCTTGGGGTAGTCGGGGGAATCGATCTGAAAGCGGACTTTCACCGGGGCTTCTTCGGGATGAATCCCCAAGGTCCGGGCCAATTCGCGCCGCTTCTCCCGGACGGCCTTCTTGAACTGCTTCGAGTCCTGGGCCAGGTAGACTCGACCTTCGGGCAGGTCCCTGTAGCAGCGATCGATCCAGTCGTAGGCTTCGTCCAGCTTTCCCTCAGCATGATCCAGGCGGGCCAGTCCCGCCATCGCCTCGAGGGAACGGGCGTCAAGGTCCATGGCCTTGAGAAAGGCCGTTCGAGCCTTTGGAAACGCCTTCACATATTCGTAAAACTTCCCCAGGGCCAACTGAGCCTTGGGCTGGCTCGGGTTGCGATGCACTGCGGCCACGTTCTCCTTTTCGAGGTCCACCAGGGACTGCGACGGTCCCTCCTTATCGCCGGCCTCGACATGCTTCACGGGATAGTAAGGAGGCGGAGAAACCTTGGAACGATGAAGGGCCAGCAGTTTCAGCGACTCCGCGCTGATCTGCCCGATGGTTTCTCGGGTGATGGCAAAGTCGTTGAGGGCGTCGCAGTTCTTGCACCTCAGATCGTCGCAGATCACGATACCGTGCTGATACGGGGAACCTCCCGGAGAATCCGGTTCCAGTTCGGATTTTCGATGGGGATGCAGGTGGACCTCACGGACCGCGTAGGTGTATTTCCTGCCGCACTGCTTGCAGCTGAGATTCAGGTCGATCCGGTCCGGCCAGTCCCGGAAGCCCCGGGTCAGAAGAGCCTCCTGCTGCCGGATCAATCGCTCGTGCTCGGCCACCTCCCGCTCGAGGTCTCCCATGGACTCGGCATCGCCTCCTGCGATGCGGCCAAGCCGAAGCATGGCCTGCGCCATTCGCCACTCTCCGGGACGATATTCTTTCTCCAGGAGCGGTAGAAATACGTCGGCGCCCGTCTCCTCCACCGCCTGGAGCAGCAGAGCCGCATCCTCATTGAAAAGCTTCTGGAAGCGTTCGAGGATCTCGTCCATTCCGCGGCGGGTGGGGTGCTCCGAGATCACCTTGAGGGCAAGGCCTCTTTCGTTGGCGGCAGCGGAATCGAGGAGGGGAATGAGGGATCCCGTGCATTTCCAGCCGATTTGCTTGAAAGCCCTCTCGGCAACATCGAGCAGCGCCGGGTCCTTCACGCGCTGGACGACCCGGACCATGACATCCGCACGCTCCGAGGCACGCATGAGCCCCAGCATCTCCATGGCCTGATAGGTCTTCCATGAGGCTGGGGTCGCCTCCAGGGCCTCTGTCACTTTAGCCATGATCTCATCGCGCGGTGCATCGTGCACGATGGATTCGAGCAGACGGAAATCGACGGGTTTCAAGAAATGGTCCGTGAGGACGAAAGCCAGGCGCTCCTCCCACGGTGTATCGCCAGGAGGAGAGGGTGCCGCGCGCTCGATGAGTCCAGTGATGAATCCGCACAACCCCAGGGCCGTCAGTGCGTAGGCCTCGTCGGAGTTTGGCTTGCAGCGGGTCTGGCCACTCAAGGCGCCGAGAGCCAGATCCTTGTGGAAAGGCTCGATGTCCTCGACCACCTGGAGAGCCTCGCGCAGGTGCTCCCTGGCGACCGAAACATTCTCGGGGCGCAGAATCTGAAGGTAGGGACGAAGCTCCTGAAGAATTTTCCTCTCGGGATCGAAGTCCGTTCCATCTCCGGCGGCTTCCAGCAGGAGGTCCAGGCGGGTCGTGAGGTGATCCTGGATTCGCTCGATATTTCCGAAAAGGAGATCAGAAGGGTTCAGAACCGGATCGGTTTTGTGAACCAGGATCTGCATGGCATTGCGACGCAGGGACTCGTCCTGTTCGAGATCGGCATAGAGGGTGACGAGAGTATCGATATCTTCGCGCCTGCCATGGGAAAGGAGGGCGTTGTAGTATGCCATCCAGAGCGAAGTCCGTTTCCCGGCCATGCTGGTTTCGGTGGCTTTGAGCAGTTCATAGGCTGATTGATCGGGTGTGAGACCGAGGGTCTCGACCATGGCTGTGATCTGGTCCGGGCTCAAGCGCTGATTCAGCAGGATCTTTTCCTGAATCCATAACGGCACATCCGGGATTTTCCAGCGTCCCGCAACCCGAATGGCGAGGGATGACAGCTCCGCGTCCCCCGAGATAAAGAGCTCCTTCAGCTGAGGGAGCACTGCGGGAACCGGCCTGGATTGCGAAAGAAGGTGGAGAAGCGCCGCTCGAGCGACGGCGGGTGTCCCGCTCCGAAGCCAATCCGGAAGATGGCTTGCAGATGAGGACGGATAGAGCCGTAGCAGCCTGGAAACCGCCCAGGACTGAACATCGGGGAAGGGGGAGATCGTCTGTTGTCTCAGAGCGGCTTCAGACCAAATGAGACCGTCATCCATGCTGATTGCTCTCTTCCTTGAGTGATGATTCCAGGCAATCCTCAAACGTTGCCTCTTTGTCTGCCCAATGCTTCGCTTGAACCGGTGGTCTGCCTTTATGATTAAACCGCTTGGGTGTCAAGGGCCAGGTGTATTTCCCTGGCAGCTCGGTCTTTCCCGTTCAAAAGAGAGGGCAGGCCTGTTCAAGGCCTGCCCGTGGAGTCTCATGCTGGCAATCTAGGCAGCTTTGTGAAGCTCGCCCTTCGGTTCATAGTAGATTGGCTCTCCCATTTCTTCGAAGTTGAAATTGGCGAGCACACGATGTCCGTTGTAATCCAGCACCCTCAGGTCGTCAGTTTCATGAAGATCGCCCATGACGACGGAAAAGTGCGTGCCATAGACATTCTTGACTCGCTCCCAGTCGAGCTCATACCCGATGAACTCGCCGATCCCCTTGGCAGCCAGTTTTTTCACAAGGTTCGGGTGGGTGAAGGAGTCGTAGGAAGTCAGAATCAAAATGGGTCCGGTTCCGGTAATGATAATACCCGCTTTCATTTTCATTCCTCCCATACGCGGCGGCTCAAACAGCCTGAGCGACCGCCCGCTCCAGTCTGCTGCGTCTGTCGGCGGAACTTGCATGGTAAGGTGCCTTGGGTGCAGACATCGCGGGGATGCATCCTGAAGCGTTCTCTTGAGACTTGGTGATGCATAGGGAATATTCCCGGAGCGCAGGCTCGTCAAGGATACAATCCAGGAAAGCGAGCAGTCCAACCTTATGCAAATATGAATATAATCACACCGGCTGCAGAATGGAGCTTCAACGGCTACCGAAGGAGCCCATCTCGATGAAAGACCGTTTTGCAGGCAAACGGTGTCAGATGCATCTTGCGTTGAGTGGGGTCAAATCAGTAATCTTTTGGCAAACCGCCGCTTGCCTCCGGAGCCTGGTGCGTGGAGGGGGTGGGTTGGGCTGCCGTGCGACCGCCGGAGTGCTGAACTTCACAAAGAATGCGGACTCTTGACCTTTGGAGGGAGGTTCGTATGACCATTCGGAATCTTGATGCTCTGCTGAATCCGTCCTCTGCCGCGTGGATCGGTGCAGCCGGACCCCTCTCGGCGATGGGTGAGGTTGCCGCCAAGAATCTGATCTCTTCGGGATTTGGAGGTCCTCTGTACATCGTCCATCCATCTCTTGATGTTCTAGAGGGCTTAAAATGCCACGCGAGTGTGGGGCATCTGCCGGGGGCTCCGGATCTGGCCGTGATTTGCGCACCCTTGGAGTGCGTTCCGCCAATGATCGCCGAGCTGGGTGAGCGGGGAGCACGAGCGGCCATCGTCCTGTCCACAGGGAGGGGTGGCGCCCCGGCTGCGGGGGATGGTGAGCTCGGGAATGCCCTCCTGGAAGCCGCCAGGCCTTTTCTTCTGCGCATCCTGGGGCCTGGTTGCCTGGGTATCATGACCCCTTCACTGCACCTCAATGCGAGCGCGGCCCATATCAATGCCTTGCCGGGCCAACTGGCCCTGGTCACCCAGTCGGAGGCGATCGGGTCGGCGGTCCTCGATCGGGCGTGTTCCGCAAACGTCGGGTTCTCCCATGTGGTCTCGCTGGGCGAAATGTTGGACGTGGATCTGGGGGACATGCTGGATTACCTGGCCAACGACCCGCAAACGCGTGCGATCATTGTCTACCTCGAAAGGGTCACGCACGCCCGGAAGTTCATGTCGGCGGCCCGGGCCGCAGCACGCATGAAACCCGTGATCGCCCTGAAGGGAAACCGGCGCCGGGAGGATCTCCTCGATGCCCGTTCGGATGCGGCGGCATTGGCCTGCTCCGATGACATCCATGGCGCAGCCTTCCGGCGCGCGGGAATGCTCAGAGTCTATGATTTGCTGGAGCTTTTTGACGCTGTGGAGACTCTGGGTCTCGCAGCCCCTACCCTGGGAGACCGGTTGACCATCGTGGCCAACGGGCGGGGAGCCGGACTCCTGGCCGCTGACGCTGTCCTCGACGAAGAGGGGGTTCTTGCGGACCTGTCTCATGAAACCGTGTCCCGCTTGAGCTCCTGCCTTTCTGCGACCAGGCCCGTGGGCAATCCCATCGACCTCCCCGAGGACGCCTCCCCTGAGCAGTATTCCGGAGCCCTCACGATCCTCCTGGAGGATCGCCCGGGTCCGCTGCTGTTCCTCCATTCTCCTTCAGCGGCTGTTCCCGCAGCCGACATCGCCCGTGCCCTGATCGGCGTGCTGAGACCAACACCCCAGAAATCCAGGTCTTATCCGGTCCTCACCTGCTGGCTCGGTGGGAAGGCCGTTGCCGAGGCCAGGGCTCTATGTGTCGAAAACAGCATTCCTGCTTACGATACACCGGCCAGCGCTGTCCGGGGATACATGCAGCTGATTCGCTATCAGCGCAATCAAGGCCTGCTGATGCAGACGCCCCCCAGCATCCCTTCCGATTTCACGACGGATACCGAAAAAGTGCACGAAATCATCAACCGCGCCCTGGCGGAGGATCGGCGCTGGCTCACCGAGGTGGAAGCCAAGACGATCCTTGCCGCCTATGCGATCCCGGTGGTTCCGACTTACGAGGTGAGCACCCCCGAGGAGGCTTCAAAGGCAGCTGCCGAGATCCATGGTCCCGTCGCCCTCAAGATTCTTTCGCCCGACATCACCCATAAATGCGTCGTGGGCGGTGTGAGCCTCGACCTGGAAACCCCCGATGAAGTCCTGCACACCGCTGAGGCGATGCTGAGCTGCGTGCGAAAGTCCTGCCCCGATGCACGGATTCTCGGCCTCACGGTGCAACCGGTGATCCGCCGGTTGCTGGGGCATGAGCTCATCCTCGGAATGGTCGAGGATCCACAGTTCGGGCCTGCCATTCTTTTCGGTCATGGCGGTACGGGTGTGGAGGCGATCCGGGACAGCTCCCTCGGCCTGCCGCCGCTGAACATGCATCTGGCCCGTGAGGTGATGTCCCGCACGAGGGTTTTTCGTCTGCTGGAGGGTGAGGGTGGGGCAGCACCTGCGGACATGGCCGCCATCGCTTTGACGCTGGTGAAGTTGTCTCAGTTGGTCTGCGACGTTGCCGAAATCACCGAAATCGAGATCAATCCGCTTCTGGCCCATTCGGAAGGTGTCGTGGTCCTGGACGCGCGGATGAGGGTCCGGCGCACGGTGGCCCCCGCCCTCCAACGGCTGGCCATCCGCCCCTACCCCAAAGAGCTCGAGAGGATTGTTCAGGTGCCTGATGGGGGCCGCTATCTCCTGCGCCCGATTCGGCCGGAAGATGAGCCCGGTCTGCAAAAGCTCTTTGCCGCGCTCTCTCCGGACGAAATCCGCATGCGGTTCCTGCACCACATGCGGACCCTTCCTCGTGAGCTGGCTGCGCGTCTGACGCAGATCGATTATGATCGCGAGATGGCGCTTGTCCTCGTGCCTGTTCCTCCAGCCGGCGATGAGGAGCTCCTGGGCAGTGTCCGTATCACGGCCGATCCCGACAATCAGAAGGCGGAATTCGCGATCTTACTGCGAGGGGACATGACCGGGATGGGGTTCGGTCCCATGCTGATGCGGCGCATCATCGATCTTGCGAGGGCGCGCTCCATTCGCGAGCTCGTTGGCGACGTTCTGGCCGAAAACCAACCCATGCTCCGCCTGTGCAGCGCCTTCGGGTTCACAAAGAGACGCGATCCGGATGACCCGTCGGTTTTCGCCGTTTCGCTCGTCCTTTGAATCGCTGAGCAGTCGCGGGGGTTGGTGAGGCTTCCGTGCTGCGAAAAGGCACCTTTGAGGGTGTATGCCGGAAGGTTGCCAGAGAACACCTTTCCATCATTTCGAACGGAGCGTGGCGGAGAGAGAAATGTCATGAATCCCGGTATTGCGATGAACGAGATTTCTCACTGTTGCTCGAAATGACCATTCTCGGCGATTTCAGATTGAATCACGGAGCCGTTGGGTCGATCCTCGCTTTCAAATAATCGAGGCATCCGTCGAGTGTCGCCAACTTGGGGAAGTCCAGCTCCGGGATGACGATCTGAAACTCGTCCTGGATTCCGACGGCGAAGTTCAAAAAGTCGATGGAGTCAAAATCGAACTGCTCCCGATATCTTCGCCGTGAATCAAGCGAGTCGAGGTTCGCTTCGGGCGCAATCCGCCTGACCACAAGGAGCACCTTCTCCTTGATCTGCTCATCCCTGCTGCGGTGCTGGTCCGATCCTCCCGGCATAGATCGTGACGTCCTCTTCTCTTATGTCGCTATGGTGCAGAACTTCTGGACACTCTCGCAGAGAAGGAATGCACAGGCAAGTGCAATCTAACGCAATTTGGCGCAATTCAGTACGACAGGGTTGGGTGCGGTCCTGGCTCACTTTCAATCAGCGAGATCGGTATCGGTCGGAATGGGAGCCTGCGCCCGGCGCTTCCAGACGAAGCGCCGGGGGGAAAAGACGGTTGGGAAGCTTTTGGGGGCGACGGGTATCTGCATCACAATGCGTTTGGGAGCTCGTCAGACCATCAACCCGGCAAGGCAGCTATGATGGTGGGGGCTTTCACCATCTCATAAAGCTGCCTCTTGCAGACCTTGTATCGCTCGAAGTAGAGCTGAGCAATCTTCCTCATGAATTTGACGCCCAGCTCGGGGTCGGATTCGACGAGTTCGAAGAGCTTGTCGGCATCGATGGCCAGGACCTCCGTATCCTCCATGCATACAGCCGACAGGGTGTACTGCTGCGGTTTCATGAGGCATGCCGCACCGAAGAACTCACCTCGCTCGCGCATTTCGAAGACAATGCCGACTTCATCGCCGGGCATCAGCTGCCTCAGGCTGACGAGGCCCCTGGTCACGATGAACATGTATTTGGCGCGATCACCATGCTCATAAACGTGGTCTTTCGTCTTGAAGGCCTTCTTTTCGGTTATTTTCGCCAGTTCGCCCAGTTGCTTCTCATTCAAGACAGCAAGAGCCTCCATGTTCTTCAGATCGCCAACTTCAACCATGACACGCCTCCTCTTTGTCCATGTTGGATTGCCCATGATGAAATGGTTGACCCATTGACTCCCTTTTTCAGACCCTTTTAAATACTTTGAAAAAGTATGGAGGGATTCCCGGATCTGGTCCATAGAGAGAGGGCCTCATTCCTATGGGGGAAAGAACCCAAAGAAAAGACAAATGCCGGTGCAGCAGACCTCAAGCTCACCCGTTCCCCCGCACGGAGGGTGATGGAAATCAGCCCACCTGACCCATCGATCTTGCTTTTCCTTGATTCATAATCAGATGGGCAGGCATGGGGGGCGCGTCAGTCTTTCCACAGGTCAACATCGATGAGTCCGAGCCTGGCTGCGTATCGGACCAGCTCGATGGTGCTGTGGATGTCCAGCTTGGCCATGATACTGAAGCGATGATTCTCCACGGTCTTGGGGCTGATGAAAAGCCTGGCGGCCACATCCTTCGTCGAAAACCCCTCGGCCAGTAGGCGCATGATCTCCTGCTCCCGCGCAGTGAGTGTGCTGTACCGTTTGTCGGTGATCTTGGATCCCTTGTCCGGAGTGGCAAGCAACTTCTCGATAACACTATGGGAGAGGGTGCTGTCCAGGAAATAGTCGCCCCTTGAGGCAGCCTCGATGCCTTCCACGATCCGGTCCGTGGCCGATTCCTTGACGATGTATCCCGTGGCGCCGGCCTTGAAAGCCTCGGTGATGTAGTCGATCTTGGAATGCATGCTCATGATGACGATTCGGACGTTCGGGTGGGTCTTTCGCAGCTCCCTTGTGATCTCGATACCGTTCCGATCGGGCAGGGAGATATCCACCACAGCCAGGTCGGGCTTGAGCTCCTTGATCAGCCGCAAACCTTCGCCCCCCGTTCCCGCTTCCCCGACGACTTCCAGGCTGGGATTGCGCGCTATGAGCGACTTGAGGCCCTCTCTGAAGAGTGGGTGGTCGTCAACAACCACAATGGTTTTCTTTGATCCCATGAACGTCTTCCCTCAACGGTACCTCAATGCGGATCCTGGTTCCCTGCATAGGCCTCGAGTCGAGCTTCATGGTCCCTCCCAGTAGGGCTACCCTTTCCTCCATGCTGCAGATTCCCATGCATCGCTCACGAAGGGTGGACATCATCCGGTTCTCCACATCAAATCCCTTTCCGTCATCCTCCAGGTTGAAGATGATCATGGGGGATGAGGCGACCAGCCTCAGGGAGACGTTTCTTGCCTCGGCGTGCTTCCTGACGTTGTTGAGCCCCTCCTGGACCAGCCGGAAGAGCGTTATCCGGGTGTCGAAGCCGAGGTCCAGGTCGTCCATGCCTGCGCAGAGGACGTGCACCTGGATGCCATTTCTTCCAGAGAACTCGTCACAGTACTGGTGAATAGTCTGAACGAGCCCGAACTGCTCCAGCGTAGCCGGGCGCAAATCGTAAGCCAGGTTTCGAACTTCGCCGATCGTCTCCTGAAGCATCTTGGAAAGCTTCACCACCCTGTAACCGACGCCGCGGACAAGCTCCTCGGGCTGGTCATCCAGTAGCGTGTCGATACCGATCTTCAGCGCGGAGAGCTCCTGGCCAATGGTGTCGTGCAACTCGCGTGAAAGCTTCAATCGCTCGCTCTCCTGGGCCCTGAGAGATTGCTGTGTCAGCAGGCGAATGTGCTCTTCAGCATGCCTTCGTTTGGTGATATCCCGGTTCATTCCGCGATGGCCCATCAGGTTTCCCGCCTTGTCCAGGATGGGGGCCCCGTTGGCTTCCACAATGACCTCATGCCCATTTCTGTGGACCAGACGAATCACCACGCAGGAGACCGGCTTCTCAGTTAGCATGATCTGAGGCATGATCTGCGCGATATGCTCGCGTTCCTCTTCAATCAAAAAGTCGCAAAAATGCCGCCCCACCACTTCTTCGGCGGCATATCCCAAAACCTTTTCCACAACGGTGTTGGAGTAAGTGTAAATGTCGTCCCGATCCGTCTCCCACAGCCAGGTGAGCGTACTCTCAGCGAGGTCCTGGAAACGCCTTTCGGCCTCCAGGAGGGATGTCCTGAGCCTGCGCTCTGAGACGACCTTTTGCAGGAGGCTGGGCAGGAGAACGAGGGAATCGGAGGATTTCACCAGGTAATCCCAGGCCCCGAGCTTAATGGCCTGTACCGCGATCCGCTCGTCTCCCTGTCCCGTTATGATGATCACCGGGATATCCTTGCTCCGATGACTCAGGACTTGCAGGAATTCGATCCCGCTCATACCGGGCATCCGGTAATCGGCGATGATGGCGTCGGGTCCGATTTCGTCGATTTGGTCAAGGCAGGACTGGGCATCCACGAAGTGATGGATCCTAGCGGCCGGGAACTCTTTCAGAGTGGCCAGCCGCATGAGCTGGTAGTGCGCCTCCTCATCCTCGACAATGATCAGGTTCAGTGGCTCCAAGGCGGTATCCTCCCCCCCAGTCCGCCTATCCAGCCACGGCGGGTCGTTCGCTGACCGTCACCCAGTAGTGGTCCAGTTGCCTCACTTTATCCTCAAATTCCCTGAATCCCACCGGCTTGGTGAGATAGCTGTTGGCGTATTGACAGTATGACTCAGCGATATCCTCCCGCCGATCCGAAGTGCTCAGCATGATCACCGGAATCTTCCTGAGCTCAGCGTTCTTCTTCACCGCCTTCAATACTTCTATGCCGCTGATGCCGGGGAGCTTGATGTCGAGCAAAATCAAGGAGGGGAGGGGAGATTGGGTCAGGTCCGCGAATTTGCCGCGATGAAACAGGTAGTCGAGCGCTTCCTCGCCGTCACCCACAATGTCGATGCGGCCGGCGTTGCCGGCCTTCCGGATCGCGCGTCGGGTCAGCTCCGCATGAGCCGCCTCGTCTTCCACGATGAGAATGTTGTAAGGGTCATACTTCATGGCTTTTGGCATCACCTCCTGGAAGAGTGAAATAAAAGGTCGTGCCGCGGCCCGGCTCTGAGCTGAGCCAAATCCTGCCGCCGTGGGCCTCGATGACTTTTTTGACAATGGCCAATCCCATGCCCGTCCCCTCGCCGACCTTCACGGCGGGGGGCAGCCGTTCGAAGACCTGGAACACTCTGTCGAAGTACTTCTCTTCGATGCCCATCCCGTTGTCTTTCACGAAAAACACCCTTTCACCGTTGCGCTCTTCACAGCCGACCTCGATCCGTGGTGAAGGGTTGGTCGCACCGATGTACTTCACGGCGTTGGACAGAAGATTGTCGAACACCTGTCCGATTCGCTTGCGCTCTCCGTAAACAGACGGAAGATCCTCCTGTACGATCGCCGTAATGGACTGTGACTGAATCTGAGGGCGCAGCGTCTCCAGGGCATCGCGGGCCGCATCCCCGAGATTGAACTCCATCTTATACTCATTGAGCCGCCCGATCCGCGAAAGGTGCAGAAGATCGTTGATCAGAAGCTCCATCTTGCGGGTCGCATCGCTCATGTAATTCAAGTACTTATCTGCGGTTTCCGGCAGCACGTCTCCGAAATCGTCCCGCAAGGCTCCTATGAAGCCCTCGATGGTGACGACGGGTGTCTTGAGGTCATGAGAGACTGTGTAGGCAAAGGACTCAAGCTCTGCGTTCTTGAGCCCGAGCTCCGCGATGAGCTCCTGGAGCTTCTTCTCGTTTTTGCTGAGCGCCTCCACGGCTCTTTTCCGCTCTGCGGCTTCCAGAAGGGCCCGATCACGGGTCTCCTTGAACATTTCCATGCGCTGGAGCAGGAAATACAGGGCAACGCCCAGCAGACCCGAAAGACCGAGTCCGAAGGCCAGGAATATCAGATTGGCCCCCGACAGGGGTCTCGAGAGCTCAGAAGTCGGCTCGATCTGGACCCGCCAGGACTTGCCGGAGATTTCGATGCTGCTTACAGCCTGCAGGGCGCTGGGTGTGGCATGGGAAGCCCCGGGGCTTCCGCCCGGGAATATCCTGCGACCCTCCTCAAACAGGGCCACCGAGAAGTCCCGGGGCATCGAAGCCGGCAGGCTCATGGCCATCAGTTGTTCGACCTTGAAAACGGCGCCCAGATAACCCTGAAGGCCGCCCTGGTGCACCAGGGGGACGAACACGAAGAAGCCGGGTCCTCCCGGATAGAGCTCGACGCATGGGGTGAGCACAGGTCCACTCGCCGCAGTCGCCTGCGAAAGAGCCGTCCTGCAGCAGATGTCGAGCTGTTCGTCCAGCTTGCCGCCCCAAGAGGATTCATTCTCTTTCTCCGGGTAGACCCATTGAATGAGTCCTTCGGGGCTGATCCAATATATGCCTGCGAACCCCGGATAGTGCCCGGTCGTTGCCCTCGCGAAGCCCATGAAACGCTCTCGGCTGAAATCGGGGGGCTGCCTCTCGATCCATCGGTCTGCAATCATCTGAAGGGACGAGATGCGCGCATTCATGAACCCCTCGATGCGGACCCTCAACTGCTCCACCGACGTTTCCGCATGGTGCAGGAGAAGCTCCCGCCGCTCGAGGGTGCCCGAGCCGGAAACCTCCCGCGG
>CAZEOY010000045.1:0-12137 GCA_964513835.1 uncultured Syntrophobacteraceae bacterium | reverse complement strand
GCGTCCGGATCGCCTTTACGGCTGGGTGGAAATGGGCGTCCTCTGTCAGATTACGGCAGCAAGCCTTCGAGGGCGATTCGGTCCCCTGGTCCGTCGCTTCACGGTTACGCTCATCGAGCACCAGATGGCCCACATCATGGCGACCGATGCCCACGCCCCCCATGTGCGTGCTCCCCGTATCGCCGAGGCGGTGCTTGAGCTGGAGAAGCTCATTGGGCCGGAGCGCACGGAGCACCTGATTGTAAAGAACCCTCAGGCCATTCTCGCGGGTGAGCCGATCAAAACCGCAACCCCGCTTCCCATTTCGAGGAGCCATTCCAGTCCACTCGCCAAATGGAGGTTCTTTTCCCCCCCTCCATAGCATTCTCCTTTTTGGCGAACCTCTTGACAAATGCGAGTGTCTCGGTCTAAGTGCTCTTTCGAGACACTCGGTAAGCGATTCTGAACAGGTCTCGTGAGCGTTTGTTGGTGAGTTATGTCAGGCGAGAGCCACCCAGACTCATTGGTCGGGGTGGCTTTTCTGTTTTCTGGATTCACCTCATGAACGGGTCTTCACAATTCCAAACGATGGGATTTGGCGAATCACCTCCCATGGGACAAAAAGGGACTGTCATGCGACTGGTGATGATCGACAATTACGACTCATTCACTTACAACCTGGTGCAGCTTTTTTATGAGTTTGACATACGGGTCGACGTTTTTCGGCATGACGCCATAAGCGCGGAGGAGATCCGGATGATGTCCCCGGACTGGATCTGCATTTCCCCTGGCCCCAAGGATCCAGCTCATTCCGGGGTGAGCGGGCAGATTGTGGAGCGGCTTGGGCCGAGCATCCCCATCCTGGGGGTCTGCCTCGGCATGCAGGTCATCAACGAGGTGTTCGGGGGCAGAACGGCGCGCGCACCCGTTCCGGTGCATGGGAAGCGCTCCCGGGTGATCCACGGGGGTGAAGGTTTGTTTCGCAATCTGCCTTCTCCCTTCTGGGCGGCCCGTTACCATTCTCTGTGCATTGTGCCGGGTTCGGGCGAAATTGTCCCCGTGGCGCATGCTGAAGATCAGGTCATCATGGGCATACGTCATCGAACTTGGCCAATCCATGGCGTCCAGTTCCACCCCGAGTCCTTTATGACGGAATACGGCCTGGAGATCGTTTCCCGGTTTCTGGAGATTCAACCCCATTTTCGAAGACTGAACAGGACCGTGCCATTCACGGCCGACCGATTCCCAAGGTATGGCAACAAGACTGCCTGGCATAACCCGCAGGAAATTCTGGAGGCCTGCCAGTGAGGCTCAGCAGCCTGTTTCCCCGTGAAGCCGTAGGAGTGGTCCGCTGCGAGCCTCCCGATCAGGAAGTCACCGACAACCTCTTTATGGAGCTGGCCCGTCAGATTGGGCGTCATTCCTCATCGATCGTCCTGCTCAGTGGGGGCTCTCCGGCTTCGGATGCCGAAAGGCGACATTCCCTGGCAGCCTGGGACCCTTTCCTGGTGCTCACCGCCAAGGGTCGTCTCTGCACGCTGCGCACGGATTCCGGCGTCGTCTCCCACGAGGGGGACCCTCTGGCACTCCTCGATATGCTGACGGCAGCTTTGCGCCCCGCAGAGGATCTCATCTCCCCCCCCTTCTCGGGAGGCGCACTCGGCTACCTGGCCTACGAACTCAAAAACGTCATCGAGCGGCTTCCGCAAACCGCAAAGGACGACCGCAACCTCCCCGATTTGTGGCTCATGTGGCCCCGTCGATTGATGCTTCACGACCGCCTGCATCACTCGCTCACGCATCTGCGCTTCGACTACGGCGACCGCCCGCAAGCCGGGTTGGCCGGGTATGACCCAGGAAGTCTCCCGGGAGAAGCCGCGGCCAGGATCCTTGAGGTCGGCCCGCTCGAAAGCAATTTCTCGCGTGAGAGCTACATCGATGCCGTGAAACGTGTCCGAGAATACATCGGTGCGGGGGACGTCTACCAGGTCAACCTCTCGCAACGCTACCGGTTTCGTTTCTCGGGGGATGCATTCAGGCTGTGGGAATCCCTGTTTGCACGCAACCCGGCCGCATTTTATGCCTATGTGAACTGTGGAGACCACCAGGTTCTTTCCACGTCCATGGAGCGTTTTCTTCTCAGACAAGGGGATTTCATCGAGACACGCCCCATCAAAGGAACCCGAAAACGCGGCGCCACACCGATCGAGGATGAGGTCCTGCGTCGGGATCTTTTGTCCAGCCCCAAAGACGACGCCGAGCTCTCCATGATCGTCGATCTGCTTCGAAACGATCTGGGCCGGGTCTGCATGCCCAGGACCATTCGCGTCCAGGAGCACAAGCGGATCGAAACCTACCAGAACGTGCACCACCTGGTTTCCATTGTCACGGGCAGACTGAAGCCTCAGACCTCGTATGGGGACATCCTGCGCGCGACCTTCCCGGGGGGCTCCATCACGGGATGTCCCAAAATCCGCGCGATGGAGATCATCGATGAGCTCGAAACGGTCGTTCGGCATGTATATACGGGATCCATCGGATACCTGGGCTGGCATGAAAACATGGATCTCAATATTGCCATCCGAACTGCCGTCGTCCACGACCGGACCTGCACCTTCTCCGTCGGAGGAGGGATCGTGTTCGATTCGGACGAGGCGGATGAGTACGAAGAGACTCTGCACAAAGGCAGAACGCTTTTCGAGATTGTCAAAGGGATCGAGGGACAGGAGGACGGAGGCCGCCATGAGTGAATCGGGCACAGTCTTCTGGGCCAACGGAGCTTTCAACTCCCTCGACGATTGCCCCATCTCGCCGCTGGACCGGGGTTTCCAGTACGGTGACGGCCTCTTCGAAACGCTGCGTGCAGAAGACGGGCGCGTCCTGTTCCTCTCTGAACATGTGGAGCGCCTGGTGCGCTCCATGTCAGCCCTGCGTATGGGAGCCAGCAGTTGTCCCGATTGGAAGTCTATTTTGCCCGAACTGCTGAAAACAAACAGTTTGGGTGAAGGGACCGCAGCCGTCAAGATCATGGTGACGAGAGGTCCATCGGAGGGAATGGGAATCCCTGCAACAGACTCTCCCTCTACCGTCATGACCTGCCGTCGCTACCATCCACCGACTGAACGCAGGTACTCGGAGGGGTGGCGGCTGATCGTGTTGCGCGATGGCTATGCATCACCATTGGCCATGCACAAAAGTCTCAACTACCTCTCCTACCTTATGGCCAGACAGGGTGCTATCGACGCGGGCGCTGACGAAGCCGTCATCTTGGATCCAGCCGGCGCAGTGACAGAGACAGCAGCAGGAAGTCTCCTTTGTTGCACCGGCGGAAAATGGTGGACGCCTCTCAGCCGATACCAGCTTCCAGGCGTCACCCTCGAGGCGGCCCGATATGTCATGGGGCAAATGGGATGGGAAGTTGAATCCAGGGAGGCATTCCCCGCAGACCTGTCGAAAGCGGAGACCATTTTCGTGCTCAACTCACTCATGCTGGTCATGCCGGTGCGGTCCCTGGAGGGAGAGACACTCAGGTACCCCGCCCCCGACCAAGCCAATCGCCTGCGTCAGAGTCTACTCAGCGGTTTCTGAAATCCTGGCATTGGCCGGTTCTGGAATGACAATCGGTACCGGCAGGTCACAGACTTTGCACTTGGACAAAAAAAAAGCAGCGACCAACGCACCGGAATCTTGGTCTTTCACGGACGAATCCGTCTTTCCGGCGTTGAGGCGCTGCTGAGAAGGCTGGCAGTCCGCGTTACTTCTGATCTTAGCTCAACCTACTGAACCTCCGCAATCTTCTGCGCCTCATCTTTCGCCCTGTCGTAAAGCTCCGTATCACTGAGTGTCCCTTTGACGTAATCACTCCAACTGGAGAAATCACTGAAGAAGCATAGTGTCATCTCTGCTTCATCACAGACCTTGCGGTAGATCTTGTTCGCCTGCCTGGCTCGGTCTTTCTTGCGGCTTTCCTCGCTGGAAGACTCCGGTTCTTCCTTGTCGATGACCAGATATTTCCCAAAAGCCTGGGCATGGTGGGCCACTTCCGAGGTTGCCCTCTTTGCCAGCCCGTTCTCGTCGATCCGGCCCTCAATGAACTCCTGCCGGGCGCTGAACTCCTCCCATGATGAGACCTTCAGACCGCATTCTTCGCAGGCCTGTTCGCAGACTTCGTTCGCGCGATTGCACCGCTCCTCCATTGCTTCACCTTCTTTTTTTGTCACGCACCCGCAGTCCTTTGTCGCCGTTTTCATGTCGTACTCCTCGAGGTTTCCTCAGGGGCCTGGCTGACAACCTTTCCCCTCGCTATTGGACGACTAGGGTGGAGCCTAATCAATTTGGGCCGCAATCGCAATGGAAATGTACCCAGCCTGTTTAGAGCCGCGGCGCCGACCGCGCAACCCGCTTTCGCCCACTTCACCGACTCAGCAGTTCGTGCACTGGTCGATCCGCCATCCTTGTGAATATGTCTTGCGCTTGCGATTCCGCGAACGCGCCCGCAGCTTCTTGTCGGGATGGTGAAAGATCATGTACAGGCGGAAGTTCAGAGCTAAATAGAGCAGCACCGAGCATACGACCCAGGTGATCAGGTTTCCCCATGTCAGAAATTCGCTCTCCATCAGACACTCCTATCCGTACATACCCTGTGAAGAACGGCTACCACCGTTCTTCACAGCGACATGTTCTCCGTCTCCAAATCCACAATATCTCGTCCGCCTTGATCGGGTTCCCGACCCAAGGTACGGAGCCATCGATGCGCCTCTGACCTGCACGGAGTATCGAGAATGGGGCTCTATGTTCAGCTCCCGTTTCTCTGCCGCACCCTGTGAAACAAGTAAAGGAGCTCAGTTCATCCACGTGCAAAATATCATGTTTGTAATATAATCACTCTAGTTATCTTTGCACCCGAACACGCTTCACACTCGTCTGCAACTTCACCCCCCAATGCCGAAGACCAGTCCTCCCCGCACAGCTCGGAAAACATCATTCATTATGATAAGGCTGCATCGCGCGGAATTGACCCCTTCCCCAACCTGTCCTATACTTTTTCACTCAAGACCCTGCCCACCCCTTCCCGTGAGTGGAGACGTCCGGGAACCGGCGCTGTGAAGGCAATCGGAACAGCAGCCAGGTTACCTCACCCATTGAGAGATTCTCGAGGGGGGTCAATCTGCTCGTCCGGGAGGGTTGCTGGAAAGTCTGGGATCCCCATCGAGCAAACGAAGAAGGGAGAGAAAATGGCTGAATTGATGAATGTGCTCCGCGAGCGGAGAAGTATTCGAAGCTACCAGGAACAGGACGTCTCAGACCAAATCCTCAACGAGGTCCTCGAAGCCGTGCAATGGTCACCGTCCTGGGCCAACACTCAATGCTGGGAAGTCATCACCATACGTGAAGCCGATACCAAAACGAAGCTTCAGGAAACCCTTTCCAAAGGAAACCCTGCAACCAAGGCCGTGGTCAGTGCTCCGGTTGTTCTCGCACTCTGCGGCAAATTGCAGAGCTCAGGCTACTACAAAGGCGAGGTGACCACCAAGTTTGGGGACTGGTTCATGTACGATCTCGGCATCGCCACCCAGAGCCTGTGCCTGGCAGCCCGCAGCCTGGGCCTCGGAACAGTCGTCGTGGGGCTGTTTGACCACGACCGAGCCAAGGCCATCCTGGGCGTTCCTGAAGGTTACGAGCTGGTGTCCTTGATCCCGATAGGGTTCCCGGCCAAGGAGCCTTCAGCCCCCAAACGAAGAGATATCGCCGAGTTTACTCACAGCGAACGTTTCTAAATGACCGATGGAGCGCCTCGCTCGACTGCCATCCATGAGAGCACTGCCTCCACTCCAATGACACATGGGGTGGAGGCTGAAACACACCGACGGCGCGAAATCCCTCACCTCATCCAACTGCTTCCCGGTCCCTTATCCAGCCATGAATCCGAAGTCTCTTCCCTCTTTTTGTGTTTTTATTCTCATAAAACCTAGTTTACAATGATCTAAATTCGACCTGGAAATGTGGATCTCCACGGAGGGCAAGGGCGGCTTCACGCCCCCCCCTGGGGAGGTGTCCGGCAGAGGACCGGGCTAGTTCATGGACTTGTGAGGAGGAGAGATGACCCTGAGCAGAGACCAGGAAATCAGTCTTGCCGTGAGAGCTTTCAAGATCGGAAACAAGGTCCGAGAGCTGCGCCAGAAGAACCGCTTCACACTCCAGGACCTTGCCGTAAAGACGGGACTTTCCAAACCGTTTCTCTCCCAGATCGAAAACGACCACGTCGTTCCCCCCATTGCCACTCTCCTAAAACTCGCTCGTGCCCTGACTGTCGGTATGGCCTTCTTCTTTCAGGACGAAATCGGGAGCGACAAGATCTCCATCACAAGGCAGAGGGAGCGCATCCGCGTGGAGAAGCGCCCTCACCAGGAGAAGGGGGAAGTGGATTACATTTATATCGCGCTCGAAACCAAGAAGACCAACAAGAGCATGGAGCCCTTTCTGGTGGAATTCCCCATCCGGGATACGGAGGACATGGTCTTTAACAGCCACGAAGGCGAGGAGTTTCTTTATGTTACCGAGGGTTCCGTGGAGTTTCGAACCGTTGACCGAGTGGAGACTCTCGAGGCCGGCGACAGTATTTATTTCGAATCGGACATCAGTCACAGCTTTCGCTGTTTGAGCGAGGCGCCGGCCAAGGCTTTGGCGGTCATTTGGAGCAAAACGTGAGAGATCTACGGCAGGCAGGGCGCTGCCCTTGGGTCAACCGATGCTGGGGTTAGACCTGTTTCTCACAGAGGGCAGGCTAATGTTTTTGATCACTCGGCGTTGATTTGCAGGGACTTTGTGATGCAGTTCAGTAGCGGGAGGATGAAAAAGTGCCGAAAGCGGGGCCCGGCGGAGCGAAGGTGGAGGGGGGCACACCCGGCGCGATCCTGGTTTGGAACCACGCCGGGCCGTGCCTGCGAGGGGTGTTAACGTTGAGTTCGATGAAGCAACGCGGAACAAAGAAGCACCCCCACCATCGCTCGCATGAAAACCTCGGGGACTGCTCTGGTTGAATCGTTCACACCAATTCTACTCACCGGCCTCGTACTTGCCTGACTGGTACTTGAAGGAGACTTTCAGCTTGGCCCTGTAAATGGTCTTGCCCTCTTCAATCTTGACGTCCAATTCAGTGACTTCCGCAACGCGAAGATCCCGCAGGCTTTTCGACGCCGTCTCAAGCGCCGTCTTTGCGGCTTCTTCCCAGGAAGTCTCACTCGTTCCGACCAGTTCGATGATCTTGTAAACGCTGCCCATGGGTCCCTCCTTTGCTTTATAGAAAAGCGTTCTTTTCACCCTTTGCAGGGTGCCGCCTTGTTCCCGGCCATTATTCACCCAAAATGACACTCTCCTTCAAGGCCCTACTGGGGTGTGTTGATCCGGGTGCTCACGCGATTACTTTCCCTGACCTGTCCATCCATGACATATTCAATGTAGCATTCCAGAGCGTTATAGTGCGGTTTGAGCTCTTTGGCCTGAAAGCGAATGTTCACTCGATTCGGAGGGATGACCGTAATCCCTTCGGCCTCCACGCAGATGGGTCCTGAAAAGTCGTAATAGGGACCTTTAGCGAGCCATCGTGAGCGCGCGGAACCCAGGGGCTCGTTGCTGGAGGCTTCGTAGTTGTACCAGTACATGGACGGATTCGCAACGGAAGGAACTTCCGAAAGCCACCTGAAGCATGCTTTTCTGACCACCGGGACCCCCGCGCCACGAATGCTCAAAACCGCCTGGTAATCCGTATCCACCTGCATGATCTCGGGTACCTCGAGTCGCATAAGCCTCACCTCACCCGGGGGAAGCGGCCGATAGGGAAACCGGGTGCAGGCGCACAACGATGCTGTCAAGAGGATCACACCCAAAAACGCCCGTCTCCTCGAATTCATGACCTTCTCCTTTTTGGTGAGCAGCCTCCAGAATCAGGCTTCAAGAGGGCTCGTTTTCATCGCGCTCGGAACGCTCGCCGCAGCCAGGTCATCCACTGTGATATCCGAAGGAAGCCCCTTGGACTCGAGCATGCGCCAGTCTGCCCGGCAGGCTCCTCCCCAACTTCCGCTCCAACTCGATCACCGTTTCCACCATGCGATCCAGATCCACCCCCGTGCGGGCACCCATGGATTCGAAGAACCACGCCAGATCTTCGGTAGGAATATTGCCAGCGGCTCCCGGGATGAAAGGGCAACCTCCAAGCCCGCCGCAACTGGCATCGAATCGCTTCACTCCGAGATTCCAGGCTGCATAGGCGTTGGCGATTCCAAAGCCGAACGTGTCGTGAAGGTGAAGAGCCAGCGGAAGCGTCGTCACCGATCGTGTCGCCAGGATCAAGGCCTGAACCTGAACAGGATTTGCGAGACCGGATGTGTCGGCAAGGTTGATCTCGTCAGCCCCGTGATCGGAAAAGTCACGAACCATTCGCAGAACGCGCTCGGCCGAGACCGCCCCCTCAAAACGACAGCCGAAGGCGTTCATGACGCCTGCCTGAATCGTGATTCCACCCTCCCTTGCGAGCCCAATCAACTCGCCGGCCACCGCCATGGCTTCATCCACGGAACAGCGGGCATTTCGAAGACTGTGTGTCTCGCTGGCAGAGACAAACACTGAAACATGCCTGATTCCACACTCCCCCGCCCTCTCGAGTCCCCTGCGGTTCAGCACGAGAGCGGAATAGATCACCCCCGCATGCGGCCTGAGAAACGCAGCCACTTTCTCGGTGCCGGCCATCTGGGGAACACGCTCGGGATGGACGAATGATCCGATCTGTATCCTCTTCAAACCGCAATCCACAAACCTCTCAACGATTGCCGCCCGATCCTCGGCCGAAAAAAGCATCGTTTCATTCTGAAGACCATCCCGAGGCATGTTCTCCTCGATGATGATCTCCGGCTCAACATCGCTCATGATTCCGTCCTCACCTCGAGCCATTCCGCCAATTAAGCCGGATTCCCATCGTTGCTTTCAGCTGATAAGTGAGCATGTGATGGGCAACGAGAGACAAAAGAGCGAGCTCGGATCGTCAACTTCCGAATCCCGACACATCAACCCAGGTTGCGGTGAGAACTCTGAGACTGCCTGAAGCCGACTTCCCTTCGAGATGACTGCTCCATGCCTGAGCCGGAGAAATGCAGTTGCATTCCAGGAGCAGGAGCCCCCTCGCGGAAACCTTCCCACTGCCATGCAACTCTCCTGGCTTCTTTTCCTACTTTGTCTGCAGGAAATCAATGAGAATCAGCAGCCTGAGGAAGCTCTGCAGCCTTCTTCCTTCGCCACTGAATCACGACGCCTGCCGCAAGAAGACTGATCCCGGTGATATCGGAGAATGTCCCGGGATCGATGAGCATCAGCCCACCGCCCACGAACAGGAGGCGCTCCAGTCGGTGCATATTGGTGAAGCAGTATCCGATCATCGCTGCCCCAACCCCAAACATGCCGCAGCTCGCAGTGATGAGGTTCTGGGTCAACTGGAGCGGTGTCGTGTTGATCAGAAGCATGGAAGGGTTGTAGCAGAACACATATGGGATAATGACCGCTCCGATGGCCAGCTTCGTAGACTCCACCGCCGTGCGGAAGGGGTTCGCGCGGGCAATGCTTGCTCCGGCATAAGCGGCAAGGGCCACGGGAGGGGTGATGTCCGCCACAATTCCAAAATAAAACACAAACATGTGAGCAGCAAGATCGGGAACTCCCTGCAGAACCAATGCGGGAGCGGCAATGGTGGAAGTGATCACGTAGGTGGCAGTGGTGGGGACTCCCATGCCGAGAATGATGGAGGCGAACATGGTGAAGACAAGACTCAGCAGAAGGTTGCCACCGGCGAGATCTACCAGACCGCCGGCCATTTTGAGGCCGATGCCCGTCAGCGTGACCACCCCCACCATGATTCCGGCGGTAGCGCAGGCAATGGCGACGCCAAGGGCGCCCCGGGCGCCGGCGTCCAGAGCCTGAAGGATGTCGGTGAAGCCCATCCGGGTTTCCTTCAGGGGAAACCCCGCCACAATGGCCACCAGCAGACCCATGAGAGCGGCAAAAGAAGGCGTGTAGCCTTCAATGAGGATCCAGAAGAGGACCACCATGGGTATGAACAGATGCAACCTGCGCTTGACCACATCAAAAAATCTGGGGATTTCTTCCCGGCTCAGGCCCCGCAAACCGCACCGCTTGGCTTCCAGGTGCACTTCGATGAGGACGCCCACAAAATACAGGCAGGCGGGAATGGCTGCAGCCTTGGCGATTTCGATATAGGGTATCCCGAGAAACTCGGCCATGAGAAAGGCAGCCGCACCCATGATGGGAGGCATGATCTGGCCGCCGGTCGAAGCTGACGCCTCCACCGCGCCGGCGAATTCGGGACGATACCCCAGCTTCTTCATCATGGGAATGGTGAAACTGCCTGAGCCCACGGTATTCGCTACCGAGCTCCCCGAGTAGGTCCCCTCCAGGGCGCTCGAGATCACCGCCACCTTGGCGGGGCCGCCGGAAGCCCAACCGGCTATGGCGTTGGCGATGTCGATGAAGAGCTTGGCAATCCCCGTCCTGTCGAGAAAGGTGCGAAACAGGATGAACAGAAAGATGAAAGAGGCTGAAACACCGAGCGGTATCCCGAGAATGCCCTCCGTGGTGAAATACATGTGGGAGACAATACGCTGGACAGAGTAACCCCGGTGAGTCATGAAGCCTGGAAAATACGGACCAAAATATGCGTAAAGCAGAAACGTCACTGCAATGATGACCATGGGGAGCCCGACCACACGCCGCGCCGCTTCAAGGGTGAGAACCGTTCCGATGGCCCCCGCAACATAGTCTATCTGTGAGTAGTCTCCTCCCGCTTCCATGATGCGTGTGTAGTTCAGGGTCATGTAGAGACCCACAACGCCGGCAAATGCTGCCAGCAGGTAATGGTACCAGTGGAGTCGATCCGAGGCGTCCTTCATGCGGAAGGGGTAAAGTAGATAGACCAGGGTGAGTGCAAAGCCCAGGTGAATGGACCGTTGCATCTGGGCCGCAAACATTCCGAAGGCTCCCGTGTAGAGCTGGAAAACAGAGAAAGCCACGGCAACACAGAAAACAATCTGGCGCTGGTAGCCACCGAGCTTCCGGAAGGTCGATTCCCTGTCCACCTTCTTGAGAATCTCGTTCAGTTCCTCTTCGGTAACCTCGGGCTCGGCCCCTTCAACACCCGTTGTCTTTTTCAGCCCTGCTGGATCTTCCTGACCTCTCACCTCAAACAGCTCCATTTCCACATTTGAACCCGGGAACAGCTTGTGCTTCGAATAGAGAGGGAAGCTCCGGGCTCCACCAGATCAGCCAACACTCTCTCGGTGCCTTTGATGGCAATCCTCTGCTGTGCCGTGCGGCCGACAAAAAGGTCCAAAGACGGAATCGGCCGGTTGACAATCCAGACCAACCAGCCTTCATCATCCCAGGTGAGCTGACCTTCGTCCCCGGAAAACTCCGGCATCCCCGCACCGAAGGAATCGTACCTCGACTGCACGACCACCAGGTGATCGTCCTCGATCCTCAACGTTTCGTAGACGGGTCTCCTGTTGACCGAATGAATGAAAGAGAGGACGAACTCCTCCCCTTCACTCATCTCAGCACAGAGCACAACGGCACCCGTCTTCGAGCCCACCAGCTCCACGACCCTGTGGGCATCGCCCCACAAGACCCAGCCACTGATCGAAGCACAGGCAGCACAAAACAGCAATCCAGGGAGAAGACGCATTTTGATTCGATGGCTGCCGGGCACCGGTGATAACATTTGCACGGCAGCCAGCCATTGGAACCTTATTTCATCAGGCCCTTTTCCTTGTAAAACTTCTCTGCTCCCGGATGAAATGGAATGGACACGCCTTTGGACGCCTTTTCCATGTTCAGCTCCTTGCCTTTGGCATGCGCCGCGGCCAGGTCCGCCTGATTCTCGAAAAGCGCCTTGGTCATGTTGTAGACCACATCATCTTTGATTTCGGCGTTGACAATGAGAACAGCGTTCACAGCCACCGTATTCACCGCCGCCGCCTGCCCCTTGTAGGTCTCGGCAGGGATCGTGGCCGGGGACAGGAAAGGATATTTCTTGTCCAGAATGCCGATCTTGTCAGCCTCGATGGACAGGAGCTTCAAATCGCGCACCGTACCCACAT
>CAZEOY010000044.1:0-12166 GCA_964513835.1 uncultured Syntrophobacteraceae bacterium | reverse complement strand
CCAAGCCTTCCCGGCCGGTGTGTTCGATTCCCTGAACTTCCTCGAAGTCGTTAGAAAAGTGCAGGCAAGCTCCTCCTACTGCTGTTCTTCCATTAAAGGCGCACTGCCAAGGCACCGATAGGTAAAAGCGTCGGGCATATTGACAATCCCAGAGTCGTACATCCGAATGCAGGAATAAGGAATGGTCCCAAGTCCATTCCATTACAACCGATGAGACGTTGGAGAGTTATGATGGAAAAGATGGAACAGCTCAACAAGCAGATAGACAGCAAGACCGCTGACCGTGAGGGCAAATATCTCAGCTTCTTTCTGGACCGTGAGGAGTACGGAATCGGCATTCTCAAAGTCAAAGAGATCATCGGCATGATGCCCATCACCCCCGTCCCCCAAACACCGAGCTACGTCAAAGGTGTGGTGAATCTCCGTGGGCGAGTGATCCCCGTGATGGACCTTCGATCGCGATTCGGCATGGCGACAACTGACTATACGGAGCGCACCTGCATCATCGTCGTCGAGGTCCAGACCCGTTCGGGCCAGATCCAGACAGGCATCGTCGTCGATTCTGTGTCTGAAGTCCTCAACATCAAGGGTTCCGAAATCGAGGACACTCCTGCTTTCGGTTTCAAACTGAACACGGATTATATCCTGGGAATGGCAAAGCTCGGCGGGTCGGTGAAGATCCTTCTGGATATCGACAAAGTGCTGAGCGACGACGAAATCTCAAGTCTCGAAAAGGTAGCCTGAAAAAATCATGAATACCAGAGCCAACAGGAAAAGGTCATTTTCACGGCGGGTCGTGAGACGCCTGCGAGCCATGGAAGATTTCTGCGCTCCAGTCCTCGACACGATCGCCAAGCAGGTCGCGGACTTGATACATCCGGAGCAGGGGCAACTGCAGTTGGTCCCGGTTTACGTGCGAGTCAGAAGGGCCCCACGACGGAAGTGATAAGACCTGACACATCGCTGAACGCTGAGGGACCGCCCGCAACGGGCGGTCCAGCAATTCCCCGCGCGCTGCCACGGTGATCGGACCCCCACATCGTTACCTCTGAAAGCCGAAGCGTCCCCAGAATTCCCGCCTGAAGCGCCTGACTGTTCCCAGGTGCACTTCCACCCGTTCGACGCGCTCCAACCCATCGAGCTCAACCTTGATCCATTCCTGAATCGAATCCAGACTTCGAAACCATCGCCGGAAATCGTCCTTGTCGATGAGGCGGGGTGGCTGGATCACGAAACTCCCTCCCCCGTGCTGATGGACTCTTTTGCCACTCACCAGAGCGTTGTATTCGGCCGTGTTCACCCCGACAACGGGCGTGAAGTTATCGAAGGCGCGCACAAGGGCCCCTGTTCGCCAGTGCCCCCTGAGGATTGGAAATATGCTGATGTTGAAGATGATATCCACTCCCTGGTCCACCAGCTGTCTGGCCGCCTCGGGCTGCCCCCACAGATCAATGCAAACGGGCACTCCCATTTTCCCGAAGTCCGTGGGAAAGGCACGGAAAAACCCATCCCCTGGGGATATGCCCATCTGGTCTCTCTCCATGGCCCCGACATTGCGCTTCCGCTGCCTTCCAAGGATTTGCCCCAACCGGTCAAAAACGGTGGCCGTATTGTAGAGCTTGCCTCCCTCCTCCTCCACGAGGCCAGCCACAATGTAAGCATTCAGATGCCGGGCGGCCTGCCCCAGCTCCAGCTCGCCCTGGTACGGGAAATATTCCGGAAGACAGATGACGTCCAGAGCCTCCCCTTTGCACCGGTCCAACAGTTGAAGGGCGTGTCCCAGATTCCGGGGATCGTCGAAAGCGGGATAAGGTTTCGGCTGTACGAGAGCTATGCGCAGGTTGTCTTTCATCATCACTCCAGGATCTTTCCACACGGTTGATTGCAGGCAGGAAACGCTGCGGAAGCCATTCCCCCGATGCCCGAATACAGATCTTGTCGATGTCACTCACCTCCACTGCAGGTCTACCACGTAGGGGAAGTGGTCCGAAGGATAGCGCCCATCCATGTGGTCACGGACAATATAAGCGGCCAGGCTGCGGAAGTCGGGCGTATGCAGTATCCAATCCATTCGAAACTTCTCCGCATTCCCGCCAAAATCGTGATGCGTCATGCTCTCGATCCCCTCCGCCTTTTTGAGGAGGATCCAGCTGTCGGCCCACCCGGTTTGCTCCTCCGTCAGGAGTCTGTGGACATCCGACCCAGGTTCAGCATTGAAATCCCCCATGAGGATACAGGGCAAACGTCGGTGGCTCCACCAGCCCCGGATCAGGCGAGCCTGCTCCAGGCGCGCCGCTGGACCGATGTGGTCCAGATGCGTCACCATCACGATCAGCTCACGCCGCACCTCGAGGTCCTCCAGGATTCCGTAGCTCATCATTCTCGGGAAGGCACTGTCCCAGTTCTTGCTGCGGTGCACTTGAGGGGTGGTCGACAGCCAAAATTCACCGTTCTCAACGCTCCGAAACGCATCCTCTCTGTAGAATAAGGTGGGGTACTGGCAGCTTTGGTCCTCGGCCGGACGCACACCGGTCAGCATTCTGTAACCTCGAAGATGGCATTGGAGGTAGTCCAGCTGCACGGGCGTTCCCTCCTGGGTGCCGAGAATCGTTGGAGCGTGCTTGTGAACGATCTCCGTGACCATCCGACGCCGGTTCATCCAGCGGTTCTGGCCGTCCCGTTCGTTATCGAAGCGCAAATTGAAAGTCATGATACGCATGGCTGGCTCCCCTCTATCGCTCATCGCCCGGCGGTCCGCCTCGCCTCCCCACGGAGGCGGAATGCTCCTATTTGACAAATGCGTGAACGTTAATCAACAGGGGAGTGGGTGCGACAAGCGAGGAGGCGGCAATAGAGCGTGTGGGTCGGGGCTAACTTGTGATCCTGATCACAAAAGGACCTGGCTTCTTGTGCGATGATTATCCCCTTAATCTCAACAATTTCGATAGGTTCATTTTGCTTGACAGGATCAATCCCTAACGTTTAATAGGATTGTCTTGTGAAATTAGTGTTCTTCCTGTGACATGTTGGATGCGGTCTTTCATGAAACCCAGTTTTGACGCGTCGGTTTCCCCGTCGCGCATCCAGAACGGTTGAGGCCTTTCCTATGAGAGAGAACAGCAAGGGATCATCGGGCAAGAGCAGTATCGGGGTTTTGATTTTTTTGGCGGGTTTCGCCGTGGCCCTGGTTCTGGGATGGGTGGTTTTCCCTGAATTGCTCTATTCGCAGAAGAGCCAGCCGCTGAATTTCAATCACTCACTTCCCGACCATCAGGGCAGCGGATGTGAGGACTGTCATGCCTTTCGGGAAGATGGAACCTACATGGGGATTCCCAAGGTTGCCAAATGCCAGGAATGCCATGAATCCCCGATGACGGAAAGCCCCGACGAGAAACTGCTCGTCGAAGAATACATCCAGAAGGAAAAGGAAATCCCCTGGCTGGTTTATGCCTACCAACCCGACAACGTCTACTTTTCCCATGCACCTCACAAAGCCAAGGGCGTTGAATGTGTTCAATGCCATCGTGACGTCACCAACGAACAGAAGAATCCTCCATACAGGGAGAATCGTCTGACTGGCTACAGCAAATCGACCATGAAAATGGAGGTCTGTGAGAAGTGCCATGCCGAGCAGAACGCGAGCAACAACTGCGAGATTTGCCACAAGTAGTCAGGGGACTGGCCTTTTTGGAAAAAACTCGAAGAATGGGCTTGAGAGCGGCTTGGACGAGAGGATGCATTCATGAGTTTGAGCAGGAGAGCATTTTTATTTGCTGCGGGCGCCATTAGCGGGACACTGGTCACTCCGTTGCCGTGGAAACTGGCGGACGACTCAGCCATTTGGTCTCAGAACTGGGGGTGGCGGCCGTCTCCCCAGAGGGGTGAAATCACGAAAGTGCCGTCCATTTGCACCCTTTGTGGTGGTGGGTGCGGAATTCAAGCCAGACTGGTCGACCAGAAACGCGGCATCTTGATCGAAGGGAACCCTTCCCACCCCGTCAGTCGAGGCGGTATTTGCGCCCTCGGGGCCGCCGGCCTGCAGTTCCTGTATGCGCCTTACCGAATCCTGCAACCTCTCAAACAAACCAAAAAGCGCGGCGAAGCGGCCGGATTTCAGCCCGTATCCTGGGATGAGGCCCTGAAGGAGATCGGAGGCAAGCTGAATCGACTCCACGCGGAGAAGCGGGCCAACTCGCTCGCCGGGATCATTTCGAACCGGTCGAGCAGCATGGCCGTCCTTTGGGCCCAGTTGTTCAGAAGCTGCGGATCGTCCAATCTTTTCAAGATGCCTGACCATTCGGACAGTCTTGTGCTGGCTTCGAGCCTGATGACGGGGCGAGCTTCGCCGCCTGCGTTTGCTCTTGAGCGTGCATCCTATGTCCTGAGCTTCGGCGCCAGTCTCCTTGAGGGGCGCGAGTCCTTTTCACGCAGTCAGAGCGCCTATTCACAATGGCGCCAGGAGGGTTCCAGCAGGCTCATACAGATCGAGTCGCACTGCTCCATGACAGCGGCAAAGGCGGACAAGTGGATCGCGGTTGCGCCGGGTTCGGAAGCTGCCCTCGCCTTGGCTGTCGCCCATGTGCTCATCAAAGACAAAGCCTATGACGCGGATTTCGTGAACAACTCCGTTTTCGGATTTGAGGACTGGACGGATGCACAGGGAAAGGCCAGAAAAGGGTTCAAGTCGTATGTGCTGTCGGCGTGCTCCCCCGAGCAGATGGCAGGAATCACGGGCCTGGATGGTTCCATGATTCGAGAGATCGCCAAGGAATTTGCCATTCACAAGGACGCGTTGGTGCTCTGGGGCAGCGGCAGCTCGAGCCAACCGAACAACATCTATCATGATCTGGCTTTCATGGCACTGAATGTGCTCAAGGGAAATCTCAAAGCCAATGGGTTGGTGACGATTGAGCCAGGAATCCCTCTGGCCCCGATGCCAGAAGCACAGCTGGATGCCAACGCACAGTCGAGCCTGCAGAAACCGCGATTGGATCTGGCTCAGGAGAAGCCCGCGCTCATGGCGGGCAATGCCATTTTCCCGTTTCTGGACGCGGTGGTCCAAGGTGGGGCGTATCCCATTGAAATGCTTTGGATTCACGAATGCAATCCCGCCCACAGCCTCCTTGAGCCTCAGCTTTTTCAGTCTGCCCTCACCAAGATCAGCACGCTGGTCTCCTTTTCCTCCTTCATGGACGAAACTGCACTGATGGCCGATTGGATCCTGCCTTCACCGACGGCGCTGGAGTGCTATGATGATGTGATGGGCATTCCCGGCGCACCGTATGGCTATTATGCTGTGTCGGCCCCTATTCTCTCGCCCCCGACCGAGACTCGTCATACGGGAGATGTCGTGCTCTCCATGGCCAAGGGTCTGGGCGGGAGCATACAGGCGGCTCTGCCCTGGTCGGATTATCAAAGCTACCTGAAGGCGCGGGTCGAGGGGCTGGCCGCATCCGGCAAAGGTGCTGTCTCCGAGAGTTCAGATGTTGAGATCGGAAAGCTGAAGTCCGGAGAAACGCTGAAGGCGAATTTCAGCGGCGGCGAGGATCTTTGGAAGAAACTGGTGGCTGGAGCCTGTTGGTATGATGCGCCCGGCGATCTTTCGAAGGATCTTGCGACTTCATCGGGTAAGCTGGAGCTGACGTGCCAGAGACTTCAGGCTACGGGAATCGACGCCGCGGAGGACACGATCTTTCTTCCTCACTACTCCCCTCTCGTACCATCCGGCTCCGAGGCGGACTTTCCGCTTCTCCTCGTTGCTTATGAGATCCAGTCGCTGGCCAGCCAGTATCTGCCCAACCCTCCGTTTCTGACCAAGATGCTCCCGGATACCCTGCTCAAAGGCAACGACCTTCTCGTGCAGGTCAATCCGAAAACGGCCCAGCCACTGGGACTCAGCGAGGGGGACAGGGCCAAAGTCAAGACGCCGCAGGGAGAGCTTACGGTGCGAATTCACCTGTCGCCCGGGGCACGGCCCGGTGTGGTCTATGCCGCACAGGGTATGGGGCATGAGGCTTACGACGAGTACATCAAGGGCAAGGGAGTTAACGTCAACTCTGTCGCTGAAGTCCAACTCGACCCCGTGACCGGCCTGGGGACGACTTGGGCTACGCGGGCTCTGCTGGCTCGGGCCTGAGACGCCCACGCGTTCTCTGGGTATGGCGAGGTGACTATTGGCGCTCTGCCGCCGGGTCATCCCGAGGATCGGCACACGCAGAGCGATCAGCACCAGGGATTCAAGCAGGCCAAGGCCGCAATGACCATAGCCTGAGCCCGGTTGGGTGATTGAAAACACTGCCAATAAGGGGGGCATCCGTGAGTGATCAGGGACATGCACAATCCGGGGTTCGATTTGGAATGGTGATCGACTTGGATAAGTGTACGGGCTGCATGGCTTGCAGCGTAGCCTGTCAGGCTGAAAATAACATTTCCTTCCGAACCGACGAAACGGATAAGCTGCGATCCATCACCTGGATGGAGATCTACAAGTTGGAGAACGGGAAAGATTATCCCGAGTACCAGTTTGCCTACCTCCCCCGGCCATGTATGCATTGTGATTCGCCCCACCACTCGCCCTGCACCTTCGTCTGCCCTGTCAACGCCACCACCCGGGACGAGAACAACGGTATTGTGACTCACATTTATCCTCGCTGCATCGGCTGCCGGTATTGCATTGTGGCTTGCCCCTATCATGCCCGCGACTTCAACTGGTGGGATCCGACCTGGCCCAAGCCCATGGAGCAGATGCTCAGCCCGGAAGTCAGCCCCAGAATGCGCGGTGTGGTGGAGAAGTGCACATTTTGTCATCAGCGCCTTCTCAAGGCCCGAACCCGAGCCTATCATGAAGGCCAGGACCCCGATGCGGTCACCTATACCCCGGCATGTGCCGATGCCTGCCCCACCAAGGCGATCACCTTTGGAAACTTGATGGATCCCAAAAGTGAAGTGGCCAAACTGGCTAAGGACCCCAGGGCTTTTCGACTTCTGGCCAAGCTCAACACGGAGCCCAAAGTGTACTACCTGAGCAAGTATCAATGGGTTCACAAGCTGTCCGACAATGCATAGTGGGTCCGAAGGTTTTGATTGAATGCCCGTCGCGCACCATCAATGATTTGACGACGAAACGAGGGGAAGACAATGGATCAAGCGTTAATACCTGAGGGCCTGAAACGCTGCCCGTTGCCGGTGTTCGGGTTATGGGTGCTGGTTCTCCTGGCAATCATCGGATGGGGGGTTTACGCGGGAGTCGTTGTGCTTCTTCAAGCCCTCAACGTGACCGGCCTCAACGATTACTTCGGGTTCGGCTTTTACATCACCATTGACCTCGCCATCATCGCTCTGGGTGCGGGCGCATTTTTCTCCGGATTCCTCTATTACGGCCTGTCCCGATACTTTCCCGCACTGAAGGAGCTGCACAAGATCATCAACCTGGCCGTCATCGTCGGCTTCGTCTGTTACACGGGGGCCCTGGCGGTTCTTCTTCTGGAGATCGGCCAACCCCTGAGGGGCTGGTTCGGATACTGGCACGCCAATGTTCACTCGATGCTGACCGAAGTCATATTCTGCATCTCCTGTTACGCCATAGTGCTTGTCATCGAGTATGTGCCGATCATTCTCGAGAATCGCAAGCTGAGCGCCATCAAATCGGTGCACACTTTCGGCCATACTCTCCATGAACTGATGGCTATCTTTGCCCTCACCGGCACTTTCCTGAGCTTCTTCCACCAAGGTTCGCTGGGCGGAGTCGCCGGAGTGCTTTTTGCCAGGCCGTTCGCCTATCGGACCGGCTTTTTCGTGTGGCCGTGGACCTTCTTCCTGTTCATTCTCTCGGCCATTGCTTCTGGCCCGGCATTCACCGCACTCGTTTGCCGCGCCATGGAAGCCGTGACGCGCAAGAAACTGGTGGACCGCAGCGTTTATGAGCTTCTGGCAAAGATCGTGGGCGGGTTGCTGCTCTTTTATATCACGCTCAAAATCATCGACACCCTGTATTGGGGGCTCGTCATGGCTCCAAGCTTCGGACTCAGTCTGACGGACTTCTACAAGGCACCTTACGGCATGTGGCTGCTGATCACGGAGATCTTGATTTGCGGGTTGATTCCGGCCATAGTGCTCAATATTCCGCAGGCCAGAAAGAGTGATGTCATTCTTTTCGGTGCATTCTTCCTCGACTGCACGGGAATTGTCATCAACCGTTTCGTCATGACGATCCAGGCCATCGCCATTCCGGTGATGCCGTTCGATCGCTGGCAGGTATACGTGCCGACGGTTTATGAGTGGGCTCCGGGCATTGCCATGCTGGCTTACTGCACCCTGGTCCTCTCTCTGTCTTATCGCTACCTCCCCCTGTTCCCCAGGGAAAAGCATTTGAACCCCGCGTAGGTGGTTGAGCCATCCCTTCCCGGGAGGTTCCGTTCCTTTCTGAATGAGCAGCCCCCTCCCGCGGCACGATACGGCGAGCGCATCTGCATGGAGCAGAGGCGCTCGTTGCGTTTCGCACTCAAGCAGAGGGATGGTGCCGGAGGAGACTGACGCCTATTTTCTTGAAAAAGATCGTGGCCGGGATAAGATAAACAAGTGGTGTCTGACCCACACGAGGGTCAGTCCACAATGATGGAATTGGGCAGCACAAAGCAGGGGGAGGGGTTGCCGACCAGCTCTGGCCGCTGGGAGACGCCCTGCAGTCGGGGAGCTTTTCGTTTGACACCCCGATGGCCCGATGATAGCTTGTGCATAATATCGAATTTCCTGTTGGGATGCATTGCGAATTGGGAGCTATGTCACAAAAGGTTCGTCTTCTGGATGTGTTTGAAGGCAGGCGCTATCTCAAGATAGTGCTCGCTGTCAGCGTTCTGGCCTTTCTGATCTTGGAGCTTTTGATTTATCTTGGCGCCGCGAGCCAGGCGGGCAACAAGTCCCGCACCGTCGTTCTGGATTCAGAGGGCAACAAGGTTTTCGAAACCTCAGGCAGCGCCCTCTCCAGCTATGAGAAACTCGTCTTTGAGAACAACCACGGTCCCATCCAGAATTACCGCATGCAGCTGCACACGGAAACCCTTCCTTTTCCATTTCGTGCCTGGCTGACCGCTGCGGTCGGAATTCCCATTGGGCTGATCCTGCTGGTTTCCTTCCTGGTCAAGGTCTATCTCGCGCTGTTGTACGGGGATGAACATGAATCGGCAGACCATTCGGAAGACGGAACCGGAAAACAGAATCGGATCGGTACCCTTTACCAGTCGTTCCACCGTTTCAATGTCTTCCATCTCGGGTTCCTGGTCCTGATGTCTGTTCTCATGTTCTGGATAGTCCCAAATTTTCTCCAGGACTTTGCAAAAGTCAGTTTGGCCGCCGTCCGTGAGTACAAGTGGTTTTTCCTTGGAGCGTCGGTTTTCCTGGCCATCATTATCACCTGGATCATCTACCTGCGGTACCGATTGTCAAAGCAGATGCTCGAGAACCAGTTCAACATCGAGAAGTATCGAATCGAAACTCAACTCCTGGCCCGAACCGAACCGGCGCCGCTGCTGCCAAGCCCCGTCAAGGAGGCAGAGGAACCCGTGACCGATGGGCCAGGATCACTGTGAAGAGGACAAACCCATGCGGCTCAAGGACCTTTTTGGCGAACGGAAGAACACTGAGCAGGACTCGGAGCGTGATCCGCTGTTGAACCGCGGTGTGCTCTACCTCTATATGATACTCGGGATTCAGATCTTCATCGTTTTCGGTATACTGGCCGGCATCATGGTGATCGGCCAGGTAATGGCCACCCCGATGTGGATGTTCATCGCCGCGTTTGCCGCCGGAGCATGGGGGCTCGTGTACGTCTATCGCAAGACGAAGCAGAAGCTGGAGAGGGTGCGAGAAGCCTTCTCGCGCGTTGACTTGTCGGACAAGAACCTCGAGCTCAGTTTCATGGGAGGGGTGCTCACCATGAAAATCGAGCAAACCCACCGCCCGCCCCTTCTTGAGGCGCCTGCCAACGCCATTTTGGAGGCAGAGCCCATCGAGACAACCGCAAGCCGGTGAAGATCAGCTGAGTGAGCTCAGTGCAGTTGACCGCGTAAAACGTTCTGGAAGTTGACTCCCCCGTGGCAGAGCCGTCTCTCCACGGGGAGATGGCGGTCCGGCAGGAGCTTTCGCCGCCACCTCCTAAGGTGCGACTGTATTGGCAGGCGTCACAATGCCTCGCGGGTCTTCGGCCTGCCGTCTCCTCACGATGGTGTCGTGCCGGCACGCATCGTCGTCTTTCCTCGGGTGATCCAGGTTGTAGTGCAGCCCCCGGCTCTCCTTCCGCTGTAAAGCACATCGGATGATCAGCTCAGCCACCAGTGCCAGATCCTGCAGCTCCACCAGGTCGTTGCTCAAAGGGATATTGGGGAGATGCTCCCGGATTTCCATTCTGATCTGACGGATATGCGTCAGGGCGAGGCCCAGTCTTTTGTCGGTTCGCACAATGCCGACGTAGTTCCACATGAGTCTGCGGATGATGTCCCAGTTGTGAGCAATGAGAACCATCTCGCTTTGGGAGGAGTTGGGCTGCATCACAGGTATGGGGCACGGAGGAATCTGAGGCAATTCTCGCGAACGCCATTCACGGATCTTTTCGCCGCAATGTTGGGCGGCTTCATGGGCGAAGACCATCGCTTCCAGGAGTGAGTTGCTGGCGAGCCGGTTGGCGCCGTGAAGACCCGTGCATGCACACTCCCCTATGGCATAAAGGTTTTCGAGGGTCGCCCGGCCAAAGCGATCGGCGACAATCCCTCCGCAGAGGTAGTGAGCCGCTGGGACAACGGGTATGGGATCTTCGGTGATGTCGATGCCCAGGAGGAGGCATTTCTGGTAGATGTTTGGGAACCGGGTCTTCAGGAAATCGGGGTCACGATGAGTGATATCCAGGAAGACGCAATCATCCCCCGACTGCTTCATTTCGGTATCGATGGCCCGTGCCACGATATCCCTGAAAGCCAGGTCCTTGAGGGGATGGTATTTCTCCATGAAGGCATTCCCCCGACGGTCGATGAGCCTTCCTCCTTCGCCCCGGACCGCCTCGGAGATCAGAAAATTCTTGGCATGGGGGTGGTACAGACAGGTCGGGTGAAATTGGACGAACTCCATGTTGGCCAGACAGGCCCCGGCCCGGTAGGCCATGGCCATTCCGTCTCCTGTGGCCACATCCGGATTACTGGTATAGATGTAGACTTTCCCAGCCCCCCCTGTGCAGAGTACCACGGCATGGGCCAGAAAGGTGTGCAGATCCTGATGGGCGCTGTCGAGTAAATAAGCGCCCCAGCAGACATCGCGATGCCGTACGGCGATGGAGCCGGCCTTGATGGCGTAGTGTTCCACAATCAGATCGAGGGCCAGGTGATTCTCATAAATGTGGATATTGGCATTGGATTCCGCCGCACTGATGAGAGCCTTTTCCACGGCCTGGCCCGTCATGTCGTGGGCGTGAACGATTCGATTTCGGCTGTGCCCCCCTTCGCGTCCAAGGTCGAATTCCACCCCCTCGATGGAACTTCGGTTGAAGGCGACCCCGTATTCGGCGAGCTCCAGAATACGCGCCGGGCCCGAGCGCACCACATGCTCCACAATATCTGGATGGCAGAGACCATCTCCCGCATTGAGCGTATCCTCGATATGCAACGGAAATGAATCGTCACGCCCCAGGACGCTGGCGATCCCTCCCTGGGCGTAGTTGGTGCTCGTCTCAAGCTTGTCCTTCTTGGTCACGATGGCCACGCTTCCATGGCGGGCAGCCCTGAGGGCAAAGCTGAGTCCGGCGATTCCGCTTCCAATGACCAGAAAATCATACTGGCGTTCCATTGCACTCTTCCCGTGCTTAAAGTGGTGATTGGTTCTCGGGATATCGCGCCATGCGCTGAAGACCCGGTTCCCTTGACACCCGGCACTCTATTCGATTACTTACCTTATGTAAAGGTGACCCAAAATTGCCCGAGAAAGGAATGACCTCGACCATGAACCCATGCAACTCCAAAGTTGTGAGCCGCCGAAGGTCTGTCGGGGACAGCGGCTCCGAAGCTGCGGCGAAGTGTCAGGCGTTTCAGGTGCTCGTATTCGACTGCGACGGAGTCCTCTTTGACTCGCGCGAGGCCAACACGCGCTTCTATTCCCACATACTGCATGTGATCGGGCGGCCTCCCGT
>CAZEOY010000043.1:0-12270 GCA_964513835.1 uncultured Syntrophobacteraceae bacterium | reverse complement strand
CCGCTGCTCAAGGCCCAGACCTTCATGGGGCTGTACGCCAGTCACACCCACATCTGTACGGCCCCCGGAGCTCCGTCCGGCCCGCCGCTGCCGCCGCTGACGCCTGCGGCCATGACCATCAAGAGCAAGGCACTTTGATTGGGGAGCTTTCTCATGGCTTCACGACTCAATAAGCCGGACTTCATGAAATTCCCGCTGGAGATGGGTGAAAACGGCGCAGTGACCAGCAAGAGACGGGAGCATGTGCGGGAGCAGATCGAGCAGGTCTTGTTCACGGCTCCCGGCGAACGGTGGTTTCGACCCGAGTTCGGGGTCGGGATTCCGGCGCTCGTCTTCGAACCCAATAACGCCGCCCTTTGGGAGGTGACGAAAAAACGGCTGCTGGCCTCACTCAGCGACGCCCTCAAGGGCGAAGTGGATCCCAGCAGCCTGGAAGTCACCGTGGCGGGGGACGGCGCCGCCTTGAACATCACCATCGGCTACAAACTGGCCACCATCAACCACACCGAGAAGATCCGGTTCGCATTGGAAGGCTGAGCCCCTGTGCTCTCAGCACTCCCGGGAGTCCAAACACTTTTGGGGTTTGTCGGTAGACCCTGACCGAGATTCCATGGTTTTGGCCGACGAGGAATTCGAATATGGCAGAAAACCCGGTTCCCAGCTTGCTGTTCCGTGAGGGGTGCCCCGATTGCGGTTCCCGGGAAGTCCAGCTGCCTGAGCGGCTGCCGACGGTGGGAGACGATTTCGATTGGCTGCTGCGCGACTATGATGGCTTCCGGCTTTTTATGCTGGAGGAGCTGGCCGCACGATTTCCCGAGCGCCGCCGGTGGACGCCCGCCGACATGGAAGTGGTCCTGGTCGAAGCCCTTGCGGTGGTGATGGATCAGCTCTCGGACATGCTGGATCGGATTCATGCGGAGGCGTTTTGGCAAGATGCGCGCCGGCCGGAGTCGGTGCGGCGACTGCTTGCCATGATCGGCTACGATGCGGTGGCCCTGGCGGGCCAGGTCGCGCGCATTCCCGACGGCACACCCCCCGCTGGAGAACCCCCCGAGGACATGCGCACTCGGCTGAAGGATTTCCACACGGCCTTGCAGCTTTTCCTCGACGACTATCGGGCCATCGTCGAGACCGAGCTGACCCCCCTCCAGCAGACTCACCTGGACGCATTCATCCGGGATCCGGACGGAGTGAGCCCTCCGTTCCTCGAAGCTGTCCAGCACTTTCTCGACAACGCACCGCTCTTTGTCCGGCGCGCCCGTCAGCATGCTCTCCACCGCTACTGGACGCTCCACCCCACGGCCATGGAAGATGCCCGTGCGGCCGGTCCGCGATCCATCCGCACCCAGAAGCGCATGGTCACCCTGGACGACTATGCGGAGCGCACGGAGGACCATCCGCTGGTTCTGCGCGCACATGCGACGAGCCAGTGGAGCGGGTCCTGGACCACCCTCAACGTGGCCGTGATCCTTTCCAACAACCTGCTCCTCGATGAGCCGCTCACAGCGGCCTCAGCGGGTGGGGCCGCCAACCTGTCCATTCTTCAGAAGGCCGTGGACGATTTCAACCGGCAGCGGGATCTGGGGCCACCGAACTGGTCGGCGGCCCCTTCGCCGCGCACCGTTCTGCGCCCGTTTCTCGATGCCTACCGCATGGCGGGCCAGGAGGTCTTTCTGCGCGATGCCGAGCCGGTGGGTATCCAGATTTCCATCTCCGTGCGGATCGCGGGCAACACCTTCCAATCCGAAGTCCGTCGTGCGGTGCTGGATGCTTTGGGGAGCGGACTCGGCGGCTTCTTCGAGCCCGGGCGGGTGAGATTCGGTGAAGACCTGCACTCCAGCGATATCATCGAGACGGTGATGGCCCTCGACGGCGTGGAAGCGGTCTGCCTCAACCGGTTCAAACGGATGGATAAGCGCTACGCCGATCAATCCGACAGCGGCCGCATCGGTCTCGAAGGCATTGAGATCGCCGTCTGCGACAATGACCCCACGAAGCCTGAACGGGGCTCGCTCCGGGTCGTCACCCAGGGAGGACAGCGCGGATGAGCGATCTCACAAAACGAAAGGACCTGACCCGCTGGAACCGCTCGGGGCTTTCACGGCTCCGTTATGTGGACGGCAACGCCGCGACCTGCCTGGAGACCCTGCGCCTTGCCATGATCGAGGCCTTCGCCGACGGCGACGGGAAGAACCGTTGGTCGGCGCTCGAGACGGCCCTGCCCGCACCCGTTTCGGAAACCGCAGCCCAAAGGCAGCGGCGTTGGCTCGACCAGTACCGCGCCGAGCGGCGCGATTACGGCTGGGAGATCCTGCGGACCTTTGCCCGGTCCGTTCATGTTCTGACCGAGCACCTGGACGCCTATGTCAACGAAGGCTTCCTCCGGACGGCCACCCAATGGGACTGTCTGCGCCGGCTGGTGGAGATGCTGGACTACCACCCCGCCCCACCCGCTTCCGCGGAAACCCCGATCGTGCTGCTCGCCAAGAAGGACAAATCGGGAACGGTGAATGCCGGTTTCGCTTTCAAGAACAAGCCCGATGACGGCAGCAAGCCCTCCATCTTTGAAACCCTGGAGGATGTCGAAGTCGACTTCTTCATGAACGAACTGCGACCTGCGGATTGGAACCGGTCTCAGGAGCTTTTCACGTATGGAGGCAGTGGTTCGACCACTTCGTTTCCGCTGGATGAGCCCCTTGAAGAGGTCTCCGTGGGCGCCATCGGGGTGCTCATCATCGAACAGGAAAGCAGCGCTCCTCTGGGAGTTGCCGTCAGGGTCACCGGGGTGAGCGACGATGCGCTGGATCTCCGGGGAGAGGCCAAACCCGACGGCTGGCCCCATCAGGTGCGTTTCCACCAGGTAAGGCTGCTCCTCAGCCCCAAATTCAAACAGGCCCCACAGCTCACGGGCGACAACGTGGTGACCCTGGCAAGCGGGCACGGTTTGAGCCTGGGGTCGGTGGTCGCGTGGAATGGCGTGAGCAGCTGGAAGGCTGCAAAGGTTGAGCAACTGGAGGGCAACCGGGCCAAGCTCTCCCGCACGGCGCCGCCGGCTGGAACGAAGCTGTACCTTGCCATCTATTCCGATGCTCAGACGGTGAAAATCAAGGGAGCCACGGACAAATGGGTGATCCTCCCCTCCCACGAAAGCGGACAGCGGGTGGAAGACGCGGTCTTCAACGCCGGTCTCCAGAGAATCGACACGTCTGACAGCGTCTCGACGGTCAGCGAAGACAGTGTTCCGGTGCACGATTACCTCTCGGGGAAAACGTCCGGCAGGAGCAGGGTCTATTACGTACCGAGCACCGGCGGGGTCATCGAGGAATCGGCGACGGTCCTGGAGTCCAAGCCCCAGGAGCTCACCCTGGAGGGCGCTCCGGGCGGGCTGGTGTCGGGCGGATGGGTGATTGCCCAAACCTCCGGAGGCGGCTGGACGGCCGCCATGATCGAGGTCCTGGAGGAGGGTGATAAGAGCTTCACCCTTGAGCTCTCTACGCACTTGAGCGGCGTCGGGCCCCTGTTTGGGAACTTCGCAGAGGACATCAGGCCCCGGGGTCATGACGTCAATACGGAGCCCGTCTTTCTGACTTCACCCGCCTTGAGGTCCGATTCCCACTGCATCCTCCCCCTTGCCATCGACGGCTTTCCGGACCTCCTCGATGTCGGGCGCATTCTGGTCGTTGCGTGCGAAGAAGAGGCCATGAAGGTGACGGTCAAGGAGATCAACGAGGATGAGGGCTGGATCAAGGTGGCTCCGGCCATCCCCGGAAGTGAGCTTTCCGGCCTCGGGACGACGGCGGTCTATACTCGCCACCACACGACGATCTACGGCAATGTGGTCACCTCCGGTCACGGGGAAAGCCGCAATGAGAAGATCTTGGGCTCAGGGGACGCAACCCGGAGCGGCCAGCGTTTCGACCTGGATGCCGAGGAGGTGAGTTTTGTTGTCGACAGCCAGTTTGCATGCGGCGTGAGGGCTGCGGTGGAGGTCAGGGTGGACGGTCGCACCTGGAAGCAGGTCTCGACGCTGAACGATTCTGAGCCCGAAGATCCTCATTACCTCGTTCGCATGAAGCAGGACGGGAAGCTCGCCATCGAGTTCGGCAACGGCCGACATGGCCGCCGGCTGCCCACAGGCAACAACAACGTTCGGATTCAATACCGGCAGGGCGCCGGACTGGCCGGCAATCTCGACCCCTTCAGCCTGGAGCGGGAAGTGAAGCCCCATCCTCTCGTGGCCGGCCTGCTGCAGCCCATCCCGGCCACGGGGGGAAACGAGATGGAGTCCATCGACTCCATGCGGGAAAACGGGCCGGCCAGCGTGCTGGCGCTCGAGCGGGCCGTTTCGCTTGCCGACTTCACCCACCTGGCGGCGACGAACAGCGGGGTCTGGCAGGCCCGCGCCTTTCGACGTCCTCCGGGGCTGGGAAGGGCGGACCGCATCGAGGTGGCCGTGGTTCCGGCCGGCGGCGGCGGCCTTGGAGCGCTCGGAGACACCCTGCAGGAATACCTGACGGCCCACGCCCTGCCCGAGGTGGAAGTTTCGGTCGTTCCCTATCAATCCCTCATCCTGGATCTCTCCCTGACTCTGCAGATCAAGACCGATGAATACGATCCGGATCTGGTCAAGGCGGCGGTGGCCCGGGCGCTCTTCGACGCCTTTTCGCTCCGCAAGGCCAGGCTCGGCCGGACGCTCTACAGCAGCCGCGTATTCGCCGTGGTTGAAGCTGTGGCGGGGGTCGAAAACTGCCAGTGTGTGCTCAACCCTCACGGTTTCCGCAATGAATCCGGTGCACCGGCCTTTCCCCGCCAGATCGGCTTTGGCAGAGCAGGACTGATCCGGCGCGTCACCCCCGAAGACGCCCAGGTGATTTACATGGACGAGGACTCATCGATCCTGGAGATCGTCTCCCAGGAGTTCAACTTATGAGAGATACGGCACAGGGGATCATCCCATGAGACAGGCTGAAGCCCTTTATCAAATCGTTCCGGCGCTCTACCGGACGCGGGATACGGGGGATCTCAGGAAGTTCTTCGAAGGCTGCGGGGTGGCGCTCGACCAGGTCCACGCGACGCTGGTGCAGCGTCTGGCTGACTCCTTCCCCGACAACCCCATTGACGGATCGCCCGCCTGCCAGGACTGGGTGCTGCCTTACTTCGCCGATCTTCTCGACGTTCGACTGGTCTCACCCCTGGTCAAAGGGCGGCGTGATGAAGTGGCCAACGCCGTTCGCTGGCGTCAGGGGAAAGGCACCCTGCGCATCGTCGAGGAAATCGCCCGGGACGTCGGTCAGCTCGAGGTGGTGCTCCAGGAGGGCTGGAAGCGCGTGGCGACGACTCCGCGCCTGAATATTCCGCTCATTCCGGCGACGAGCCGCGGCTACGAGAAGGAATGCCCTGCGGCCCCCCCTTCCATGGCTTCACGTCATCCCGGCCTCCCGGCGGTCACCGTCGACTTCCGCTGTCCCTCGGGAGCGGCAGCCGCGACCACGGCCAACCCGGCCTACCAGCAGAGCACGGTGGACGGCGATACCCACGTCTGGCGCCAGGCGAGCTTCCACGGGTCGCCCTGCCGTCCCGGCAGCTATGACGATGTTTCACGCCGCACCGTGGATTTTCGCGACGGCGACTGGCGGGTCGGGCATCACCACCCCGACCGCATCCTGCTCCACACCGTCCCTCCCGCCGGATTTTTTGCCGACAACATTCCGGTCGTGGACTGGTCCGAACCCCCGTCTCCCCGATTCCTCGAGTTCATCGAAGTCACGGACAGAGGCGGCATCACCACTTTCCGCAACAGGACCTGCGGGACCGAGGATTTCGTCCCCGTTAGGGTGCGCAAGCCCATCGCCCTCGGCCAGCAAGCCGGCGGAGTGGGGGATGCTGACTTTCACACCTGGCGATTCGAGGGGCTGATCCTGGTAAACCGGCTGGAACTGGATTCCGGGCGGGTGGAGCTGTTCGATTGTGCGGCACGGCGTGTGGAAGTGCACAGCATCGACTACGACAAGCCGGTGATCACCGCCCGAAACTGCCTGATCAGGACCGTTCAGGCCGCGCGCGGGGTGAGCTTGCTGGAGTACTGTACGGTGCTGGCAACAACGCTCACGGAAATCATCCAGGCCAGCGATTGCATCTTTCTGGAGCTCATCCGAAAACACCATGCAACGGCTGATCCGCCGGAATCGGGATGTGTACGCTACTCGAGCGTCAACCAAGCACAGGCTCCCGGCGGGATGCGCTTTCACGAGGTGACTCGGGAACCTCCCGTCATGTTCAGTGTCCAGTTCGGCAAGCGGAGCTGCGGCGTGCTCCACCCTGCGTCTCCGGCAGCGATCCGGCACGGCGCTGAAGACGGCGGTGAAATGGGTGCGTTTCACGGTGATTATCTGAGCCTCCTGGCCGAAGCCGTGGTGCGGAAGCTTGAAGATTATCTTCCGGTGGGGCTCGAGGCCGTCGTGATTCCTGACGAGGGGCTCCTCCAAATGCCCGGCTAGAGAGCCAGTCGGCGGATACCTTTTGCCGCAGAGGCACAAAGAACCCAAAGCAGACGAGAAGACACGGACATCAGCCCAACCGATCGAACGTATCATCTATAGGGGACCGATCCATGAAGACACAAATGTCCAGGGATATCTTCGATGCCCTGAAACGGTATTCAGGGGTGTATCAGCAAATGGGGCGGATGCTGACCGACAGCGACTGGAACGAGCTGGCGGACATTGCCCGACATCGCCTCAACGATGCTCTCTTCGACGTCATCGGCAGCGGCACCCCTCGGAGCAGGGGGTTGATGACCGTCGTCGAGAACCCCGACGGCACCAGGACATACAGTCTGAAATGGGGATACGCCTACGTGGACGGCATCATCGCCCAGGTACGTCCCGATCCCGAAGCCGTACTCAGCGATCCGGCGGGGGTTGCCCTGGAATATGAGCATCAGGCCGACTTCCCGTCGCCTCCTGCGCTGCCCGCAGGTGACCACATCCTGTACCTGGATGTCTGGGAGCGTGCCGTAACGGCGCTGGAAGACGGGGAGCTGCGCGACCCGGGCCTGCATGGAGCCGACACCTGCACCCGCAGGCAGACCATGGCACAGGTCAAATGGTGCCCCACCACCATCGACCCCGAAGACCCCGCGCAGAACCCTCCCATTGGGGCTGAGAAGCTCTCGCTGCAGCTGCGCGTCGCCAGCAGCGACCCGGACCCTTGTGATCCCTGTGCCCACGAAATCGAGCTCCACGATAAGGTCGGCAACTATCTTTTTCGCGTGGAGATCCACCGGGTGGACTATGACGGCGCCGGTGTGCCGAACCGGGTGGTCCTCAAGTGGTCCGGTGAAAACGGCGCCGAACAGGTACCCATTGGCTCCGAGCCCACGGGGTTCACCTCCAACAGCTTTGCCTACGAATTTTTCAGCGGCGAAGCTGAGGATTTTGCCAGCGAGAAGCACCCGGGACGGCATTATGCAACAGGCTTTGTCCCGACGAGCGGTGAATTGACCAAGGGGTATCCCGACACGGTACCCGGCGGCTACTCGTTGGTGAGACGCTGGGACGGTTTCTGTGAACTGGAGAAGGACGGCACCGACTGGACCCTCGTTGCGGGAGGGGTCGACCGGGGCCGGGACCTCACGACGGGATCCGGCGCCGATGCCCACGGGCACGTGGAGGAAGGCCCCGCGGTGACCATCAACCTGGACGGTGTGACCCTGACGATCGACCTCGACAACCATCAGGCCCTGGCGGGCGATTACTGGCAGGTCCCGGTGCGCCAGGCGGTCCACGTGGAAGGCGATGTGCTCCTGGCCGACCAGGAGCCGGCGGGCATCCTGCACCACTACATGACCCTGGGGTCGGTGCTGGGAGGAGTTTTCAACGCCTATGAAGGCCCCCGGTGCAAGCGGTTCGAATTTCCACCCCTGACGGACATCCGGGCCGGGGATGTCTGTTACGACAGTCAGGCCTGCGATCTGATCGAGGCAGGTACGGTTCAGGATGCCCTGGACGCCCTCTGCCGCGAACGGGACCTCCGCTGGCACAACAGACATCTGCATGGCTGGGGCATCGTCTGCGGGCTCATCGCGGAGTGCGGGCCGGACACACAGGTCGAGGAGGAGGACGAGAACGAGGAGCCGCCCCGACGGCAGGTCCGGATCACTCCGGGTTATGCCTTGAAGTGTGACGGGATGGACGTCGTCGTCGAGAAAGATACCCTGGGTGAGGATAACGTCTTCGATCTCATGACGCTCATCGAGAATCTGGAGAAAGGCGGCGCCTCAGTCCTGAAGGATGGAAACGGTACGGTCTGCCTGAGGCTGGACCTGGATGCGGCGGGACAGCCCATCGTGCTGGTGGAGCCCTACGATCCCGCCAGGCACAGGAAATCCATCCTGGACGGCACGCTGCTCATGGATTTCTACCAGGACTGCATATTCGATCTGGTCCAGGCTATCGTCGGCCAGTTTCAGTTCATGGATCCGGAAGAGCTCGAAGCCGTCGAAGGAGGAGCCACAGGCCTCGTATCGAATGAGCGGAGGAAATTCACGAGTGTCCTCAACCTCATCATTCAGCTGTTCAATTCCAGCAACGGCTCCTATGTCTTTCTCTCCCATAAGGAGCACCTGATTCTGCGCGATATCTACCTGAGCCTGCGGGAGCTCCTGCAGAGCAAGACCTTCTGCGCCATGTTCCAGGGCGAGGATTTCCCGGATTATCCATTTGGCGACAGCCGAATGAACACATTCTTCGGCAAGAACGACCACACACGCGCCAAGCTGCATCCCAGGGGAGATCGGCTGTACACATACGGCGGCACGGACAATACCATCAATGTCACCAGCGTGGAAAAGGGCGAGGTCATCCAGGTCCTCGAGATGCCGACGGCCGAAGGGGCCGAGGTGTCGGCGCTCACCTTTTCGCCGGACGGTGAGCTGCTTTATGCAGCGGCCAGTGTTCGAGCCGTGGACACCGTCTTTGGTATCGCCCGCATCAATGATGACCACAAGTGGGAGAAGATGACCATCCTGTGCGACCTGGAAATCACCGAAATGCAGGCTTCTGAAAAGGACAAGGGGTTGATCTATGCCGTCGGGCTGGGGAAGGGGCTCCTCTTCCTGCGTCCGGAAATCCTCCTGGATGAGACCAAACCCTCTCCCGAGCCGAAATACGCCTTCCATGCCTCGGGACACATGGCCATCGACGAGAAGAGCATGATGGGCTACTGCACCTGCCAGGAGAAGGGCGGCATGGCTGCGGGTGTCTATGATGCCGCAGCCGTATGCAGCCTGAAGCCGGATACGGCGGGCGAGAAGCTCTTGCCGGATCAGGTGCTGCCCCTGATGGGACCGCAGGGCAGCAAGCTGAGCGGGAATGACGGTCTTGCAGTGACGCCTCAGGGCTCGCTGGACGGTCGGGGGTTCCTGTACATAACGGTCGAGGGGCCGGGGAGCACCAAGCTCCTGCTCACCTACGGACTCAATGAGAAAGGCCTGGCCGGCGAGCTCAAGAACAGCGTTTCCATCGAGAATACCAAGGTTTCCCTGGCCCATCACGCAGGCATCCAACGACTCGTGCTTTCGTTTGAAGACGGCTACCGACTGCAGCTGTTCACTCCTGCCGGGGAGCCGGACAAGTTCTTTCGGATTCCGGTGCAGATCCAGCCGGTGGACCTGGTCATTGAACAGGAGAAGGGGCAGGTCTATGCGCTGAACTTTCTGAGCAACACCATCAGCGTGATTCCGGCCAAAGAACTCGAAGTCAAGGAATCGTTTCTCGACGCCCTCGCCTCCTACCGCACCGAGGTCCTGGCGGCCTTCTACGAACTGGCGGGAGGACTCCTCCAGTATCTCAAAGACTGCTTCTGCCACCACCTCCTGGTCCAGTGCCCGACCTGCGGAGAGGACGACAGGCTCTATCTGGCCACCGCCGAGATTCGGCAAAGCAAGATCTACAAGATCTGCAACTTCGAGCTCCGCAAGTATGTCAAAACATTCCCGACCATGGGTTACTGGTTCTCGCTGATCCCTGTCTGGCCGGCACTCCAGTGGCTGGTCGGCAAATTCTGCTGCTGGGTCCTGCCGGACTTCTTCGGCAGGTATCAGGACACTTACGTCAAGCCCCCCACCACGGGCGCCGGGCACGCGTCCATGACACATGCCAACGTTTACAAGGCGGACACCCTGCGCAGCGGCTTTCAGACCTACAAGCGGACGGATTTCATGGGACTCTGGCGCAACCAGCAGAAGAGTCTGGCCTTCACCGGCAAGACCATGGGCCAGACGGCGCTCAATTATGCCGATACGGGGCGTCGGAAGGATGAGGGCGTCCGCAAGCAGGCCCTCATGGAGAGCTCGATCAACGAGGCGGTGACCGAACTGCAGAAGAACCGCATCGAGGTGGCCGACGTCAAGGAATACGACACCAGGAAGGCGGGATCCTACCTGGCGGACTTCGTGACCACACCCGAGCGGATCGAAGCGGGCAGCAAGGTGACCCTTTACCAGAAAGACGGCAAGGTGATGTTCTACGCGGTGGAGAAGGTGGCGGCGCCCGGTGCCGTGGCGGAAATCCCCGAGTCGGTGAGGAAGGATCTGGCGGAGTTGGAGAAGCGAAAGACCGCGCTGCAGGACATGAGCGCGGTGGATGCCGAGCTGGCCAAGGTCGAAAAGCGGCGCGAGAGTGTTGTGGCCCTTGACCGGGTCAAAGCCGAGCTGACCACTCTGCAGGCGGAGAAGAGTGTTGTGGAGGAGGAGGTCGCAGCGATCAAATCCCAGGTCAGCTCGCTCAAGAAAGAGCGTGAGCTGGAAACGCAAAGGCTTGCGGAGATCTCAGCCCGGCAGGAAGCCGTCGCTGCCGATCTCGCCCGGCTCAACGAGGGCCTCAAGGCGCTCGACACCATGCGCTCCGAAATCGGTCTTGAGATCGCCAGGATCCGCCCCGTAAAGGAAGTCCCTGGAGTGAATGCGGATATCGATATCATCCTGCGGGATATGGGCATCCGAACGGTTGAGGAGCTTTCGAAGTCCAGCGTACAGACCCTGATTGCCGGCAGGCGTATGGATGCGGCGACGGCCGAGGCCATCATCACGGCGGCTCGCCAGAGGTTGACGATAGCCCGCTGATAGCAGCGAGGGCATGCGCCTGCGTTGCACTTTTTCGCCTCAACGCTGTGGCGAAGGCTCTCCACAGGTGAGCGCATCATTTTGGTGAGCCAGGGTGTGCTCATCGGTGGCACTGCCCTCACCGCCGTCCTCAGCGATGAGCATACGCGCAGCCTGGTTCTGGATCAACTGCAGGGGCGGGACGTTCCCGTGCCGTTTGTGCCGGGATTGAGCTTCCAATTCAACATTACCGGTCCCGACCAGAGGCTCTTTTTCACCCTCGACGTCGGCCGACTCGTCTATCCGTGACCGTTGTGAACGGCTCAACCGCGTCCGGCCCAGGTGTTCCGCCGTGACCCTCAGCCGGCGACGTCTGCGGAAGTGGTGATCAGCGATCTGAGAGTCAGAAAGAGAGCGGACTCAAGAAATGCAAGCGTCAGCCGTCGTTCGCAAAGAGCGCAGCAGGCGTGCTGCGGTGCGAAAGCCCGGCCCGAAGAGCGGGGGACAGCACGAGGCCGTGGCTTCTGTTGTGCGCCGCGCTGATAAAAAGCAGGCTCTCGAGATTGGCCGTCCCGATGACCATTTCGAAAAGGAAGCGGACCGCGTTGCTGAAAGGGTCCTGAGAGTTTTCCAGGAGCAGCTTGCCCAACCGCGTGCGCCCCAGAGGGGGAATGGACGCGCAGAATCTGCCGACCGCGGTGCGGACCCCAGCGCCGGAACCGATGCGGCGGCGGTGCGGAACATCTCTTCTGTCGGCCCGGCGGGTAGAAGGATCCAGCGTCTGTGCGCGGCCCGTCAGCAATCTGGAGGCTCCAGGCCGAACGTCCCGCAAGATGGGCCGGAGTCTGACGAATGGAATGAGGAATGGCTCTCCATGACGGAGAGGCTGGCCGAAGAAGTCACGGCCATTCGTCATGGCGGGCGCCCCGTCGCACGCAGGCGGTCGTTCGAAAACTGGATGGGACATGATTTCAGCAACGTCCGCGTTCACACCGACAACCGGGCCGAGAAGGCGGCGCGCCGACTGGGAGCCAAGGCCTTCACGGTCGGTCCGGATATCTATTTTGGCGCCGGCCGGTATGCACCCGAAACCACCGACGGGGTGAGGCTCATCGCCCACGAGCTGACCCACGTGGTGCAGCAGGGAGCTGACGCGGGGGCGGTGGCCG
>CAZEOY010000042.1:9075-12309 GCA_964513835.1 uncultured Syntrophobacteraceae bacterium | reverse complement strand
TAGGGTTGTCACTAATTTCTTGAACCCGGTGTCTCAAAATCGTTGACACATTCCGGAGGGGTCGCGCTGATCATTATTGGAACGCTCTACACCTTTCTCCCGCTTCAGATTCTCCTGCGGAGAAGGAAGCGATACCCTGCGACACTTGACAGAAGTTCAGAAGACACCACCGAACCAGAGCGATGACGGTACGGCGTACCGCCACCCGTCATGCTCGCCGTTAGCGCCCACTACGGAGGGAGGAGGTAGATTATGAGTAACGGGACCGGATCATCGATTAAGCTTGCTGTTGTCACTGGATTCTTGGCTCTCTTAGGCACAATCGGCGCTGCGACCCTCAAGGGCTACTGGGACGTTAAATTGGAGAAGGAGAAGTTCCAGTCCACATTGATACTGAAAGCTTTAGAGGCGAAGGAGGTTGACGAGAGACGTGATACTCTGAAGTTCCTTGTGGTATCAAACCTCATAAAAGATGAATCTGTAACGAGTGGTTTAAAGAAATATTTTGAAGGTGAATCCCCTCAGACCCCTCCTCGGGTGGTGCCGACCGGACAAACAGATGAACGGGTTATATTCTCTCCAAGAACAAGTGCAAATACCAGCAAGACAGACATTGATCTATTTGTGTGTGGACCCGATGAACAAACTGCTAATATTCTCTCCTTGCGAAAAGCACTTGCTGAGGCAATACAGAATTCAGAAAGGTATGGCGAGGTAATAGGTAAAGTTTGGAAAGGTGAGCTCTTGAAAGAAATAGGGTTACATGAACTTCAAGGAAAGACGACGATTATTTTCGATAGAGAATTGCCGGAATATGCTGAAGTGGATCCTCTAAAGCAGCTCATCAAGAATGTCGTTGGCATTCCACCTGTTCAAGACCTGGACAATCGAGGCAATGATACGCCGTGGCGTATAAGTATCGTGATCTGTGGGAAACCGGATATGCGCTAGACCATTCATTGAAGCGGAAAACGTGGCGACGCATGACCCTTGAGCATGTGGTCTCTTGGCACCAAGTCAACATGCGGATTGGGAGAGCGGGACGGGAGCGGGACGGGGTCGGACCAAGCCAACATGTCGATAAGCTTAGGAAATCGCTGACAATCTGGCCCTGTTTGGGGCTTGAGCCCGCGTTTTTGGGCTTGAAATTGCTCACTTGGTACCGCCGGGCGCACATGACCGCCCAGACGGCTGGTTCCCGAGCTGGAGCTTGGGAACCAGCAACCGGTTAAGGACTTGTGCTCGGCAGTACCAGGAGGCTATCCGAGAACTGTCATTTCGAGCGACAGCGAGAAATCTCGTTCATGGCAACACTACGAGTTTATGAGATTTCTCTCTCCGCTACGCTCCGTTCGAAATGACAAAAAGCTATTCTCGGACAGCCTCCTAGGCGCTTTCGTTGATCAGATTGTGAAGATAAGAAGCCATTCGCGGTAAAGACAGGAGGATCATGTCTGGAGAGATCATTTTCGTTCTAGCCGTCCTGATGGGTGTCATCGTGCTGCTGGTGACCGAGTGGATGCCGCTGGAAGTTCTCGCCATGCTCGTTTTGGGAGTGCTGGCGGTGGGCGGGATCGTCCGGCCCCTGGATGCGCTGGCCGGGTTCAGCAGCCCCGCCGTCGTGACCATTTGGGCGGTGTTCATCCTCAGCGGCGGTCTGACCCGGACCGGCATCGCCAATATCCTCGGCCGCCAACTGCTGAAGGTCGCAGGGCGCAAATCGTCGCTCCTGGTGGTGACCATCATGATCATTGCCGGAGTGCTCTCCGCATTCATGAACAACGTGGCCGTGGCGGCCCTGATGCTCCCCGTGGTCATGGACATATCGCGCAAGACCGATACTTCGCCTTCGGCCCTGTTGATGCCGCTGGCGTACGGTTCGCTGCTGGGGGGGTTGACCACCATGATCGGGACCCCACCCAACATCCTGGTCAGTGAGGCGCTTCGGGAAAACGGCATGACCCCTTTCAAGCTGTTTGACTTCACGCCTGTGGGACTGACGGTCATGATTTCGGGCATTGCCTTCGTCGCTTTCGTCGGCGTCCGCATGCTCCCGGATCGCAGCAGAGCCATGGAGGGATTGGAGGCGCGCCGGGATTTCCGTCCCCAGTATGAATTGAAGGAGCGATTGTTCCAGATCAGAATCCCTTGGAATTCGGCCCTGGTGGGGAAGACGCTGGCCAAGAGCCGTCTGGGCTCTGCATTCGGTCTCAATGTCGTGAGCATCACCCGGGGGAATCATTCCCTGTTGGCCCCGGAGCCTGGCGAGGTCATCCGGGCGGATGACATGCTGATCGTCCACGGACGGCTGGACCGGATTCAGGAGTTGAATCACTGGGGCCAATTGATGCCCGACACCGATGCCACGGCTGTTGAGACCCTCTTCGCCTGTGGGATGCAGGTGGCGGAGCTGCGGCTTGCACCCAATTCCGCGGTTGTCGATAAGACTCTTTCTGAAATCGGCTTCCGCAATCTCTTCGGTCTCAACGTGCTGGCCATTCTGCGCAGCGGCGTGCAGATCGAGGAGGATTTGAAATCCCGGCGGCTCAAACCGGATGACATCCTGCTGGTACACGGACCGGCCGAAAACCTGGCGGTGCTCCAGAACCATATCGACTTCCTGCCGCCCAGGACCCTGGAGCCCTCGACGTTGAAGCCCAACACCACGTTGGAAGAGCGGGTGCGCCAGCTCCGAGTCCCGGAGGATTCCGGCCTGATCGGCTTGACTCTGGGTGAAAGTCGACTTGGAGACACGGTTGATGTACAGATTTTATGCATCGCCAGGCAGGACGGCATCGCCCTGATTCCAAAGCCCGATGACACTTTTGAGCCCGGAGACCGGCTCATTGTTTCCGGTGCTTCCGACATGATCTCCATCCTGCTGATGAAGGGTCTGGAAGGCATCTTCGTTCAGGACCCGTCCTTTCATCCGGAACCGTCGATGATCGAGGACGACCACGTGGGAATTATCGAGGTGATGCTCTCCCCGCATTCGGTGCTGTCAGGTCTGACGCTGCGTCAGATTCATTTTCGCGAAAAGTACGGTTTGACGGTTCTTGCCATTTGGCGTAAAGGCCACGCCTATCGATCCGGACTGCGCGACATACCCCTGGAATTCGGCGATGCCCTGCTGCTCTATGGGCACTGGAAGAAGCTCAACGTTCTGGGCCGGGAGCCTGATTTTCTGGTTTTGACGGAGACGGCTCAGGAACCACCCCGAGAGGACAAGGCCAA
>CAZEOY010000042.1:0-9065 GCA_964513835.1 uncultured Syntrophobacteraceae bacterium | reverse complement strand
CGAAGGAGAACCTCCGGCGCCTGGCCCGGGACCCGGAATTCCTGATCATCTCCGAGACGGTGCCTGCCGCGCCGAGGCCGGCCAGGGCGCCTCTCGCGCTCCTGATCCTGGCGGCCGTGCTCACCCCCGTGATCCTCGGCTGGGTGCCGATTTACATTGCGGTTGTCATCGGGGCCGCGCTCATGATTCTCTCCCGGTGCCTCACTATGGACGAAGCGTATCGCTATATCGAATGGAAAGCGGTCTTTCTCATAGCCGGAATGCTGCCGCTGGGCACGGCGCTGGACCAGTCGGGTGCGGCGAGGCTCCTGGCCGAAGGCGTTGTGGGTGTGCTGGGTCCTCTTGGTCCCTACGCCGTTTTGTTCGGGCTGCTGGTCATCACGTTTCTGGCGACCAGTATCATTCCGACCTCCGCCCTCGTGGTGCTCATGGTGCCCATCGCCCTGAAAACTTCCGCGGGACTTGGGATCTCCCCCTATGCCCTGCTCATGGGAATTGCCATGGCGGCATCCTCGAGCTTCACCTCTCCCATCTCGCATCCGGCCAATGTGCTGGTGATGGGACCCGGCGGATACCGGTTCACGGATTACGTCAAAGTGGGCGTGCCGCTGACCCTGCTGGTGCTGGCGGTATTGATGGTGACTCTGCCCGTACTGTGGCCGCTGTCTCCTTGAGTCGGACCGGGCCAGCGCTGACAGCCAGTCCACGAATCCATTGACGCTCTTGATGTTTTTGGGCTGAGCATTCCCCCATGCCCCTTCGGGCCGCCCTAAGCGATCAAAAGGCCCACGGGGGCTGGTTTTCAACTTGAAACCTGGAACCCGAGACTTGAGACTTTTCGTAACACGCTCATACATGGTGAGAGAGAGGGAGCATGAACGAGATACTCATCGGCAAAGGAGAGAAGCCGGTCCACCTGTTGGCCCGCTACGGCAACCGCCACGGACTCGTGGCCGGAGCCACCGGGACCGGCAAGACCATTTCCCTTCTGGTGCTGGCGGAGGGTTTTTCACGCATGGGCGTGCCACTGTTCATGGCCGACGTCAAAGGGGATGTCGCCGGCCTGTCCATGGCCGGGACTCCCGATGACAAGATCCGGCAGCGCGCAGCCCAGATCGGCGTCGAAGGTTTTGGTCACGAGCCCAGCCCGGTGGTGTTCTGGGACCTCTACGGTGAGAAGGGCCACCCGGTACGCGCCACCGTCAGCGAGATCGGCCCGACATTGCTCGCGCGGATTCTCGAGCTCAATGACACCCAGGCGGGGATCCTCGAGATCGTCTTCAAGCTGGCCGACATGGGCGGCCTGCTGCTCCTTGACCTCGACGACCTGCGAGCCATGCTCGGCTTCGTTGGGGACAACCGCAAGGAGGTCTCGAGGCAGTACGGTCTGGTGAGCACCCAGTCCGTGGCGGCCATCCAGCGCGCCCTGCTGACCCTCGAGCGTGAAGGGGGCGATGCCTTCTTCGGCGAGCCGGCGCTGGAGCTCGAAGACTTGATGCGCACCGACCTCAGCGGCCGAGGCGTCGTGAACGTCCTCGCCGCCGACCAGCTGATCCACAAGCCCCGGCTGTATTCGAGTTTTTTGCTCTGGCTGCTCTCGGAGCTTTTCGAGCAGCTGCCCGAGGTGGGCGATCTCGAGAAGCCGACGCTCGTGCTTTTCTTCGACGAGGCCCACCTGATGTTCGATGACGCCCCGCCGGCTCTGCGTCAGCGGGTTGAGCAGGTCGTCCGGATCATCCGGTCCAAGGGTGTGGGCGTTTACTTCTGCTCCCAATTTCCGGACGACGTACCGGACGAAATTCTTGGCCAGCTTGGAAACCGCATCCAGCATGCCCTCCGCGCTTACACTCCGCGCGATCAGAAGGCGGTGCGCACGGCAGCCGAGACCTTCGTCCCCAACCCCAGGCTCGATGTGGCCAGGACCATCGCCCAGCTTGGCGTGGGCGAGGCCCTGGTGTCCACGCTCCAGGAGAAAGCCGTCCCGATGCCCGTCGAACGCACCCTCATCTGCCCCCCGCGCTGCCGCATGGGGCCCCTCACGCCCGAAGAGCGCGCGGCGGTACGGGCGCGGAGCGCCGTGGGGAGCAAGTACGACATGCCGGTGAACCGCGAGTCGGCTTACGAGATCCTGAGCAGGCGAACTGTGATGGAGGATGCACCTGCGGCGCGTCCAGCACCTCCCCCTCCTCCTCCGTCTCGACGGCCTCCTCTTCGGGATAGCCGGACCAAGGTCGAACCGGAACCCACTGCAGGGGGACAGTGGGACGAGCTCATCTGGGGCAGCAGACGGCGCCAGGGGATGGTGGAGACCATGGCCAAGCAGGCCGCCCGAAGCATCGGGAGCCAGATTGGGCGGCAGATCATCCGCGGGGTGCTGGGCGGCATCCTCGGCGGTTCACGCCGGCGTTGACTGCGAGCGGCACCAGCCATCGGAGCCTGAACCGAATGCTCACGCTCAGTCAAGCAGCTGAAAGTCTATCATTGGGGTCTTAGCGTGTTTGTCGCAGCAGGATTTCATGTGCTTGCCGCTTTCCAGCGGCAAGCACATGAAATCCGAGCCATCCATCCGAGGAACTGCCAACCCGAAGGAGGAAATCCATGAACGTTTCTTCGCGTCGCTACATGCTCACGTGGGTCTGCACCGCATGGTTTTCACTGGCCGGGCTCGCCTGCGCCCAGGAACAGGCCGCCACCCGGCGTGTCACGACTCCCGGCGCCCAGGTGCAGATCAACCAGATCGAAACTTCCCAGTTCCCCAAGGTGGTCATTTTCGCCACAGTCCTCAAAGACGGAGGGCCGGTGCCTGGCCTGACGGACAAAGACTTCCGCGTGCGAGAAGACGAGGTGGATCAGGAGCCTCTCGCGGTCGTGCCAAAGCTCATGCCGCTTTCGGCAGTGCTGACCCTGGACACCAGCGGCTCCATGAAGAAGCGGCTCGCCGACACTCAGGTTGCTGCCAAGAGCTTCCTGACCACGCTGCAGGCGGAGGACAGGGTGCAGGTGATCGGTTTCTCTCGTGATGTAAGGACCCTTTATCCCCTTGGGGCGGATCGCGCAGCGGCTGCCGCAGCCATCGAAACCACAGCGGCGCGCGGGGACACGGCTCTGTGGGACGCCCTGTACGGTTCGGTCGAGTCTCTGCGTGAAGTGGCCGGGCGCAAGGCGATCATTCTTCTGAGCGACGGAGTGGATGATGACGGATCTGGGAAGCCCCTGAGCAAGCACAAGGTGGACGATGTGCTCGCCCTGGCCCGCCAGGTGAACGTACCCATCTACACCATCGGCCTCGGTACCGAACTGGACGAAGCGGCCCTGAGGAAAGTCGCTGAGGAAACCGGCGCGCTCTTCTTGACGGCGACCGAAGCCAGCCAGCTTTCTGCCCTCTACGACAGCATCGGCCAGCAGCTCGCCGGCCAGTACACGATCCACTACACCTCCAATCTCCCGGCGGACGGGACGGAGCACCGTGTTCAGCTGAAATTCGGCGACCACACCAGCACCAAAGCCTATCTTCCCGCGACGAACACGGCTGCGGCTCCTGCAGCCCCTCGGAGCACTCCGCCGGCATCGCCCGCCGCCCAACCGACCAATATCGCCCTGGCCCAGAACGGCGGTCATATCGCCGATTTTGCCAGCCAGTACAGCAACGACACATGGGCGGTGAAGAATCTGATCGATGGGAGCTCCAAGAGCGGGTGGGCCGGGAGAACCGATGCCCCACAGGCGGTCGTGATCGGCTTCAAGGACGGGCAGCTCGCCGAAGTCACCGACATCCTGATCAACCCGTACACCCAGGAAGAGCCCAAGACATGGGCGAGGGATGTCGAATTCTTCGCGTCCGCGACCTACCCCTGGAAGGACTTCACCCCCATCGGGAAGATGACGCTCGAACCCGTGGACACCGACCAGGTGTTTGAGCTGCCGAACCCGGTCAAGGCTCGCTACATTAAAGTGCTTTTCCGAACGAACGGCGGCGGCGCCTACATGGAGGCGGGAGAAGTTCAAGTGATGGGACGGCTGCTCGGCGCCGGGGATCCCCTGCCGACTTTGACCAATTGGGCGAGCAATAGTCAGGGTGGAACGATCGAAAAATTCACGAGCGAGTACAACAGCGACAGCTGGGCCGTCGGCAACCTCATCGATGGCGCGAATGGAGTTGGAGACTGCTGGGCCGCCACCTCCAAAAGTCCGCAGGAAGTGATCATCAAGCTCCCTGCAGCGAAGGAGATCTGCGACCTCGCCATCAACACCTACGCACCTGAAGAACCCGAAAACTGGGCGACTGAGGTGGAGGTTTTCACTTCCGAGCAGTTCGCATACAAGGGATTCGTCTCACAGGGGAAGCTCAGCATCCCGGCCGACGGAGACTTCCATGTGCTCACCCTGCCGGCGCCTGCAAAGGCCCGCTTTGTCAAAGTTGTTTTCAGGAAGAACGGCGGCGGCCCTTACATGGAAACCGGGGAAGTGCGGGCATACGGGAAGTGAGCAACTCGTGAGGGCATGCTTCCGGTGTCGTTGAAACTAGAAGCGTCCTGGCTCTGTAAATAGCCTTCTTGGGGCTGACTCGAGCAAGCTATGAGGAATCCTCCCTCCAATCACGCCCCAATTGCGGCTCTGAAGTCTGTCCGACCGCAATTGGGGGCCTGTGGTCCCGATTGATGCAGGACCAGAAGTGAGTTCAATTGACCTGCTGGGAGGCTAAATCCGTAATGTCGCCTCCGGATCACTCCAGATCCTCGTCGAGCACTTCTCCTGCCGCCCTTTCGTAGACGAACGCCGGAGTCACAAAGACCCACCGCACGGGCCTGCCCTCGCGTAGAACCTGGATCCGCCAGGCCTCACGTCCCTGCGGCCCGTCATGCACATAAATAGGCTCTGAGGCACTCTCGCCGCTGTCCAAATGAATCCTGTCACGAGCCTTCCGGGCCGCCCTCGCCGCATCAATGCCCGTTACAGTCCGGGGACAGGCGCTGATCTCTGCAGGGTCTTGGTAAAAGGCCCCAAGAGCAGCAATCCTGCCTGTCCCAAGCACTCTGATGAACCCCACCGCGGCTTCCTTCAGGAGCACCGGGACGGTCCAGTAGGAGGGCTCACCGAAAACCGTCCTGACAAGCACGGGTTCACCAAGGGTAGACTCGACCCATGGAGCGAACAGCCGATCCCCGAGAATTCCTGAGCTCCGGATTTCCTCTCGAGCAAGCCTGAGACATTCGTCCTGGCTAATGAACTTTCCAGGCATTGGAGAGATCTCCTTGCGATGTTCATGTACAAGGACTGGTGCGATGGCGGACGTAGATGAAATTCGTGTGGGATATTGCGTCCCAGTCTTCCCACACTACGGCGCCACCCTTGCACAGGTCAACGTTCCATGGCCATGGATCAAGGATGTATAGCCATTTTTTCGGTATTTGTCCTACGAGGGCGATGTTCTGTCGCTTCCAGCCGAAGCAGGCTCTCGCGTGACCGGGGATGCCGCTCTTGAGCGGGCGATTGGCATTGATCTCCGCCTTGGCCTCTGACCAGTCTGCGGTCAGGTCGATGGTTGCAGCAAGACACTTTTTCGAGAGCGTCTCGTAGCCGTTCTTCTGCCCGTCATTAGAGGTGCCGCCTGCAGTAGTACCCATGGCAGCAGCGATCTCAGACTGAGTATAGGGATGGCGATAGAAGTCGAGGATCATCTGTCCGGTCGCCACGGCACAGTATACATCTGTCTGCTGCGCATGAATGGCATGGCAGTCATGCGTGGAACAGTGACGGCAATACTGAATGACCTGTTGGGAGTAAAAGGGTATCGTCGTCACAGGCATCACTACTTCAGGCTGGGGAACCAGCGTCGGTCTGACCCCGGGAGCTTCGCGAGCGGTGAACGCTTTCTCAAGCACTCTGGGAGTCTTTGTCCTGGCGACTTCAAGTTCTTTGTCGGCTATATCCCAGAGTCGTTCGCGGAGGGACGCCTCACGATCCACAATCTCGTGATAAAACGACCACGACGTCATCCCTTCCAGTTCGTCTCCTCCGAAACGGTCAACGACGGAGTGGCTTGCTACATCAAATATGACACTCTGCGCACCCCTACCCTCACCTTTCAAATCAATCTTGACTCCGATCTTTGGGTAACTATAGCAGATGAACTCTTTGTCCCCCAGTTTGGCCTTTGGGAAAAGCTTCTTAGCCTGATCAACCGCTCCGCTCATGGCCGTATCGGGATCCCAACCACGGGAACCCAGGATGATCGCAGGGACTGCCGAACCAATGGTCTTGCTTGCGCTTGTCTTGACATAGCCCACAGGGTTGCCGCCGTCCAATGCCGCAAACTCATAAAAGAGAATCTTCCCATTCAGATCATGGATGACGAGAGGCTCCGGATCGACCTCGACGCCACCCCATCTGTCAAAACCATAAACCTCGCCAGCCCACGCCCGCCTGAATGTCAGCAGGGCATGTTCCATGGCCCTTTCTTTGGTTACTGGTGATAGAGGTTCCTTTCCCTTCTGTGTCATCGCAAGACCTCCTTTTCAATTCAGGAACCGAGGAAATCCAACCTCGTCCCCTCTCCCCCTGGGGATGTTCCTCTGCCGTTGTTATGTCCTGTCCGGAGCCCCTGCTTTCAGGCTAACAGCAATCTGGGAACCGGCAGCCTGCCTTTGGCCTCCCTATCGGCAGCCATCGGCACATCAACCCTCCCCGCCACCCTCGATCATTCCCCGCTTCTCTTTGGAGAGCACTCCCCGAAACCAAGAGGCCGTACCCAGGATCAATGCATGACGACTGGACCCATTCGTGGAAAGTCTGCTAGGTGGCTGTCCGAGAACGGGCACATCGCCTTCCGTTGTCATCCCGGCGAAAGCCGGGATCCAGGAGACATGCGGATTTCTGGATTCCGGCTTTCGCCGGAATGACGTTCCGGAGGCATTGTCGGACAACCTCCTAGGTGAACACTCTTTCATTGAGGGCTGCTCGGGTTCCTTCTAGCTGCGGATGCTGTGAAACGCCCATCTTCGCAAGGTCGGCAGCCACAAGAGCATCCACTCTGGCCCGAGTGATGTTCACTCCGGCGTTCCTGAGCACCTTGCAGAAGCAGTATGTGAAGAAGCCGCGAACCGAGCCGCCAATGGAACCCTCGCCCGAAAGCTCGTAGTCGCGGCATCCAGCCCAGAGCACGTGAGTCAGCCCTGGCACCAGGACTATCTCTCTGGTTCCTCGGTCTTGCTCCTCGGGGGTCGGCTTAAGCAGACCCTGCACACGAATTGTGGGATTGGCTTCCAAGAAGTAACCGTAATCAAGGGGCGGATCGATGAATCGGACGGTCACCTGCAACTCCTCTGGAGCGGCAGCCATGGCGGCCAGTTCGCGCGTCCCTGAGCCCGAGTGGCAGGAGTCAAGAATCACATCCAGATTGACTCCGGCAGGCAAACCTCCGAATGCCTTTCGCAGGTCATCGTCCTTGATCATGCCTGCAGTCGCATAGTCATGGGGACAAATAGTTTCGTCCTTCTTGTCAATCTCGTCGCCGTTGGTATCCGCAGCCCAGGAACCATGACCAGAGTAGTAGAACACCAGGACATCGTCTTTCGCAGCCCTGCCTAAAAGCCATGAGAGTCCTGATAGGATGTTGGCTCGGGTAGCCCTCCCATCCGTGAGGATGCGCATGGAGCCCGGGGTGGGGGGGACAATCCCCAGCGCATTCAAAGTATGCGCCATGTCCCGAACGTCGTTCACGCAACCCCTGAGGTCCGGACCACCTGGACCCTCCGGCGCATAGTCGTTGATCCCAACCAACAAAGCTTTCCTTTTCATGATTTCACCTCTTTCTGGCGATTTGGCGCGCAATTAAAGGCTGGTTGGACAGACCGAGTGTATGCCTCCAGCGGTATTCCCTGCGCATGAAACCTCAAAACCCACATCCGAAACCAGTTGCCAGGTTCTGAAATTTCCGAGTCATGAACAGGCATTGTTCAACTGGCACAATCTATGAGACTATCCTTCATGGTGGTTTTCCTCCTTTCCCTCCTTCCCACTCAACCCGCTACACCAAAGCGCCATTCTGCCAATTATACACTCTTGGCTTCATGGCAGACCGCGTCCTTATGTGCCGCGTCTCCTGCCTCCCTTCTCGAGACACCTGGGCAAAGGACTCCTCTGTCCTGAGACCTCCCCCATCGCCAGTTCACTTCGTGTGCTGACACCGGGGATCAAAAAGTCTGAGCAGACTTGGATCATCCTCATTTCCTCAACATCTGTCGTCTGAGAAGAACGACTCCTTTCGGCGAGGTTTCATAACAGACGTCACGGGCAGAACACTGCAGGTTCTGCTATTTCAGGTCTCATGGGGGTGAGGCATCTTTGCCTCCGCCACGACCTGTGCAGCCGATCCCAAGTACCCCAGTGTCTTAAATAGACTGACGTATTTGACATGGCAGCCCGTCCAACTGTTGGCCGGCTCAATCTCACAAAAGCAACCATAATGGCCAACATCGAATACGTCATCGAAGTTAGGACCTTGACCACTAAGGCACTTCCATTTCGATCTCCCTGGTTTTTGTGAGATATACCGCATCGGGTCTTTGCAGCGAGTCCGCCCCACGCTTGCGGTCAGAGGAGAGCCCCCCAAAATCTGCTAGCTGGAGGCACCTAGCAGTGTGGGCAAGCATGGCCTCTGTCGTGAAGAATACCCCTGATGTCCTCAAGTCCGTGTAGTGAGGGGTGAGTATGATCTGTGGCCTAGAGGTCCGGTTCCTTTCTGTTCAGGAAACTCTGCCCATAGCCTGTTCAAGATTCGCCCGGCCCATGGAACATCCGGGAAGGAGGATGATTAGAATCATCTTTAGATAAGTTCCATGTTAAAGAACAGCGAGAATTCGTCAGGCATCTTGGTAGTTGCTACTCGGTTGTTGCTTGATGTCATGATCCGAAGCATCTGCAGAACTTCAAAATGAGCTTGTTCTAAAGTAGATAATTTTAAGATATGATGCTTTTTCGATTTTTCAAGTTACGCATAAAAAAATTCAAGTGATTTGCTATCTTTTGATTTGCACTCAATTTGTTGCTGTTTTTGCTTTCTTGGA
>CAZEOY010000041.1:0-12452 GCA_964513835.1 uncultured Syntrophobacteraceae bacterium | reverse complement strand
CATTCTCTTCAAAGGACTGATCGACTCATGACTTCGAACACGGGTTTGAACAGTGATAACGCTCATCATCAATCACTTGGGAGATTCCTGATGCAACAAGACCGGTTCGGTTGTGAACCCCTGAGGAGGGCTGCGGCGTTGATGAGTGTCCTGAGCCTGCTGTGGCTGGGCGGGTGCGAAAGCGGCCACGGGCAGCAGCCTGAGGGGCCGGCCCCTTTTCCCGAGGTGGCCACGGTGAGCATCGAGCCGAGACAGATTGAGCTCACCACCGAACTGCCGGGCCGCACCTCCGCTTACCTGGTTTCGGAAATCCGACCGCAGGTCAACGGCATCGTCCAGAGGCGGCTGTTCCGGGAAGGCTCCGACGTCAAGGCTGGCCAGCTCCTCTACCAGATCGACCCCGCCCCCTTCCAGGTGGCCCATGACTCGGCAAGGGCATCTCTCGGCAAGGCCCAGGCCAATCTGCCTTCCATGCGATCCCGTGCTGAGCGATACAAGGAGCTCCTGGTGGACAAGGCGGTGAGTCAACAGGACTATGACGATGCGGCGGCTGCAGTGGAGCAGGCAAAAGCCGAGATCGAGTACTGGAAAGCCCAGGTCGAGGCGGCCCGCATCAATCTGGGCTACACGCGGGTGGCGGCTCCCATCCCGGGGCGCATCGGCCGATCCAGCGTGACGGACGGGGCCCTGGTCACGGCGTACCAGCCCACGTCCCTGGCAACCATTCAACAGCTGGATCCCATCTATGTGGACGTCACCCAATCGTCTGCGGAGCTGCTGCGTCTCAAGCGCAACTTGGAAACGGGGCAGCTTGCCGCCGACGGGAAGAACGGAAAAGCGGTCCGAATACTCCTGGAAGACGGCTCTCCATATTCCCAGGAAGGCACGCTGCAGTTCCGTGACGTCACCGTGGACCCGGCGACGGGGTCGTACACCGTGCGGATCGTGGTCCCCAATCCCGAGCAGCTGCTCCTCCCGGGCATGTTTGTGAGGGCGGTTGTTCAGGAGGGGATCGTCGAGCAGGCCATCCTGGTTCCCCAGCAGGGGGTGAGCCGCACTCCCAAAGGGGAGCCCTTGGCTCTGCTGGTGGGGGAGGACAACACGGTCCAGCAGCGGATTCTGAAGCTCAATCGGGCCATTGGAGACCATTGGCTCGTTGCGTCCGGGCTCTCCTTCGGGGATCGCGTGATTGTCGAGGGCATGCTGAACGTGCGACCGGGAGCCGTCGTGAAGGCCGTTCCCATGGCCGGCCCGAAGGCCGATGCTCCATCTCCGACCGCGGGGCTCCAGCCCGTGAAATCCAACTGAGGGAGGAGTCCTGATGCTGTCGAATTTCTTCCTGGACCGCCCGGTCTTTGCCTGGGTGATTGCCATTATCATGATGCTGGCGGGCGGTCTGGCCATTTATAATCTGCCCATATCTCAATATCCGCCCATCGCCCCTCCCTCCATAGCCATTGACGCCTTCTATCCCGGAGCCTCGGCCGAAACCGTCGAGAACAGCGTGGTCCAGATCATCGAGCAGAAGATGACCGGGTTCGACAAGCTGCTCTACATGACCGCCACGAGTGACGCCTCGGGTGCCGGGAGGATCGAGCTCACGTTCACGCCCGGCACCGATCCGGACCTTGCCTGGTCCCAGGTGCAGAACAAGCTCCAGCTTGCCATGGCAAGCCTGCCCGACGTGGTGCAGCGCGCAGGCGTCAAGGTCAGCAAGTCCACCCGAAACTGGCTCATCATCGTGGGACTGGTGTCGGATGACGGCAGCATGAACGATCATGACCTGAGAGACTATGCCCAGTCCAACATCGAGAAGGTGCTGGCGCGAGTGCCGGGCGTGGGGGAAGTCGAAAGCTTCGGCTCCCAGTATGCCATGCGCGTCTGGCTCAACCCGGAAAAGCTCAACGACTACAAGCTGACGATCGACGACGTCATCGAGCGCCTTCGCGTTTACAACGTCGAGGTATCCGCCGGCCAGTTCGGTGGGGCACCGGCCGTGGAAGGCCAGCGCCTGAATGCTTCCATCATCGTCCAGAACCTGCTCAAGACCCCGGAGGAGTTCGACGCGATTCCCCTGCGCATCAACCCGGACGGCTCCATCGTCCGCGTGCGGGATGTGGGACGCACCGAACTGGGTACCGAGCGCTATGAAATGAACGCGCTCTTCAACGGGAAGCCCACTGCAGCCCTGGCCGTCCGCCAGGCCGCCGGCGCCAATGCGCTGGACACGGCCGATGCGGTCCGGGCCAGGATGGAGGAGCTTTCCAGGTACTTCCCGCCCGGCATGCGGGTCATCTACCCCTATGACACAACGCCCTTCGTGAAGGTGGCCATCGACGAAGTCGTCAAGACCCTTTTCGAAGCGATCCTGCTGGTCTTCCTGGTGATGTATCTCTTCATGGGCAACATCCGCGCCACCCTGGTTCCGACCATGGCTGTTCCGGTGGTCATCCTGGGAACTTTTGCGGTACTGGGGCTCTTCGGGTTCTCCATCAACATGCTGACGATGTTTGCCATGGTGCTGGCCATCGGACTCCTGGTGGACGACGCCATCGTGGTGGTGGAAAACGTGGAGCGGGTCATGCACGAGGAGGGGCTTCCGGCCAAGGAGGCGACCCGCAAGTCCATGGGCGAGATCACCAGCGCGCTCATCGGCATCGGACTGGTGCTCTCGGCGGTTTTCGGGCCCATGGCGTTCTTCGGGGGCTCGACCGGCGTCATCTACCGCCAGTTTTCGGTGACCGTGATCGCCGCCATGCTCCTCTCGGTTCTCGTCGCCCTCATCCTCAGCCCGGTGCTGTGCGCATCACTCCTGAAGCCAATCCCCAAGGGCGGTGAGCCCGCGGACAACGCGTTCTTTCTCTTCCGTCCCTTTTTCCGGTGGTTCTACCGGACCTTTCGCAGGGCCCGGGATCGATTCCAGGGGCTGGTCGGCCATATCCTCGGCAGGAAGCTCCGCTATCTCTTTATTTACGTCCTCATCGTGGCGGCTTTGGGGTTTCTCTTTCAGCGCATGCCCACCGCCTATCTGCCCAACGAGGACCAGGGGATCATGTTCGTCCAGGCGACGCTGCCAGCGGGTTCGACCCTGGAGCAAACCGAGCAGGTCATGAACGAAGTGCGTGAATACTTGCTCGTGGACGAGAAGGACACCGTGGAGACCTGCCTGACGCTTGCCGGCAGAGGCTTTTCCGGTGCCGGGCAGAACGCCGGTCTGGCCTTCGTGCGGCTCAGGGACTGGGACCTGCGCAACCGGCCCGACCTGAAGGTGGACGCCCTGGTGGGACGGGCCATGGCGAGGTTTGCCAAGATCCGCAACGCCCGGGTGTTCGCTTTCCCGCCGCCGGCCGTCGTGGAGCTGGGGCAGGCGGGAGGATTCGACTTCCAGTTGCAGGACCGTGGCGGTGTCGGCCACGACGCCCTGACGTCGGCGCGCAACCAGCTGCTCGGCATGGCCGCCAAAGACCCGAGGCTGACCCGTGTCCGCCCCAACGGCCTGGAGGACGTCCCTCAATACCGCATTGACGTGGACTGGGAAAAGGCTGGCACGCTCGGCGTTCCCATCCATTCCATCCACAATACCATCTCCGCGGCCTTTGGAAGCGCCTACGTGAACGACTTCATCCAGGGCGGGCGGGTCAAGCGGGTTTACGTCCAGGCCGACGCCTCCCACCGCATGCTGCCGAGCGACATCGAGCGGCTTTACGTGCGCAATGCGGCGGGCACGATGACTCCGTTCTCCTCCCTCGCATCGGGACGCTGGTCGTACGGATCTCCACGGCTGGAGCGATTCAACGCCTTCCCGTCCATGAACATCTGGGGGAGCTCTCCACCGGGAAAGAGCTCGGGGGAGGCCATGCAGGCCATGGAGGAGATCGCTTCGAAGCTTCCCAAGGGCATCGGCTTTGACTGGACCGGACTCTCCAACCAGGAGCGGATGTCGAAGTCCCAGGCCCCGCTGCTCTACGCCTTTTCCATGATCGTGATCTTTCTCTGCCTGGCAGCCCTTTACGAGAGCTGGGCTCTGCCCATCTCGATCATGCTGACACTGCCTCTGGGGATCATCGGCAGTATTCTGGCCGCGTCCTTTCGCGGGTTTCCCAACGACGTCTACTTCCAGATCGGGCTCCTCACCGTCCTGGGGCTCACGACCAAGAACGCCATCCTGATTGTTCAGTTCGCCATGGACAAGGTCAAGGAGGGGATGGGGCTGGTCGAGGCAACCCTCGAGGGGGCGAAGCTGAGGCTGCGTCCCATCATCATGACGTCACTCGCCTTCGGCTTCGGCGTCCTTCCCCTGGCGCTGGCCCGCGGAGCGGGCGCGGGTGCTCAAACGGCCATCGGCACCGGCGTCCTGGGGGGGATGATCGCAGCCACCTTTCTGGCGACTCCCTTCATCCCCCTGTTTTACGTGGTGGTGGTGCAGTGGCTTGGAAAGAGAAAAAGCGCGCCGACGGAAGAGCCCGGTTCGGACGCCGTGATCCCTTCGGAGGCGTAGCACGATGAAGAGTACACGTTCAACGACTCACCCTCTGCATGGTACCATGAGAGTTGCGGATCCCGGATCCCATCGGAATGACGATCGCCGGTCTTCCAGAGTGCACTTTGCGGAAGCATCGCGAGGGGGTCTCGTACTATTGATGAGCTTCCTCATCTTCTCCGGCTGCACCATGATCCCCAAATACACGCGCCCCGAGACACCGGTGCCTGCCGGGTGGCCCAGTGGTCCGGCCTACCCGAAGCTTGCAGCGCCGGCGCCGCTCGCCGCCGATTTGAAATGGCGCGATTTCTTCACCGATGAACGCCTCCAGGCCGTCATCGACATGGCCCTGGACAACAACCGCGATCTCCGGGTGGCCGCCCTGAACGTCGAGCGGGCGCGGGCATTGTACCGCATCCAGCGCGCCGAGCTGCTTCCGATTGCGGATGCGGTAGGCAGCGGCTTCCGGCAGAGGATCCCCGCCGACCTCGCCGGTACCGACCCTCCCCGTGCCATCACCACGGATCAATACAGCGTGAGCCTGGGCATCAGTTCCTGGGAGCTCGATTTTTTCGGCCGCATTCGAAGCCTCAGCAAGCGAGCGCTGCAAGAATATCTCGCCAGCGAGGAGGCCCGGTGCAGCGCCCAGACCCTCCTGATCTCCGAAGTCGCCAATGCTTACCTCACCCTGGCCGCGGACCAGGAAAACCTTCAGCTGGCACGGTCGACCCTCGAGGCCCAGAAGGCCTCCTACCATCTGATCCAACGCCGCTTTGAAGTCGGGCTCGCGCCCGAGTTGGACCTGCGCCAGGTTCAAACGCGAGTGGATGCGGCCCGGAGAGACGTCGCCCGCTTCACGGAACAGGTGGCCCAGGATGAAAACGCGCTCAACCTGCTGGCGGGCGCCCAGGTTCCCGAAGAACTGCTGCCAGGTGGGTTGAGCGATATCGCTTCGCTGCCCGGCGTTTCGCCGGGGCTGTCGTCCGAGGTGCTGCTGCATCGACCGGACATTCTTCAGGCCGAGGCCCTGCTCAAGGCGGCCAACGCCAATATCGGCGCTGCCCGGGCGGCGCTCTTCCCCCGCATTTCCCTCACCTCCGCCGTGGGAACCGCGAGCGGCGATCTGTCGGGCCTCTTCAAATCCGGCTCCTTCGTCTGGAACTATGCACCCCAGGTCGTCATGCCGATCTTCGATCCCCGCACCTGGTCGGCCCTGACCGTCACCAAGGTGGACCGGGAGATCGCCGTGGCGCAGTACGAAGGGGCGATCCAGGCGGCATTCCGGGACGTTGCCGATGCCCTTGCGCGCAAGGGAACGATCGGAGATCAGATGGAAGCCCAGCAGTCTCTCGTGGACGCTTCGGCGGAAGCGTACCGCCTTTCCAACGCCCGCTATGAGAAAGGGACGGACATCTACCTCAACGTCCTGGACGCCCAGCGCTCCCTCTATGTCGCTCAACAGGGACTCATCGCCACCCGCCTGGTCGAGCTCACGAACGAGGTGCGGCTGTATGCTGTGCTGGGTGGGGGTCAGGAATGAAGGAGCCAAAATGAACAGGGAATTGGCTGCTGGAATGGAGGATGAACATGTGCCGGAGTGAACGTATTCAGCGTCTTGCCACGGGTATCATCCTGGTGGCTGCCCTTCTCGTATCTTCGCTGTCAACTGCGGCAGCCTCCCGGTCTCCGCTGCAGGTGGTCCAGTCCGGCTCCGACCGTGGACTGCGGATCATCAAGAGCTCGCTTTTCGAAGGCGGCCCGAGTCTCCAGCAGCGCAGGGACGAAATCCTCGCGATCACGGAGGAGTATTTCGACTTCGAAGAAATGGGAAGGCGATCGCTGGGGAGGTCCTGGAGGGACGTTGCTCCGGAGCATCGGCAGGAGTTCCTCCGGCTATTCAAACAACTGCTTTTCAACGTCTACGTCAGCCGAATTGAAGCGAACGCCACGCCGACCACTACGACACTTTACGACGGAGAGACGATCCAAGGCCGGTATGCCCTCGTGAGAACCCGGGTCGCGGGCGGCGGCCATCCGGAAATCCGCATCGAATACAGGCTGCTGCTCCGTGGAGCACAGTGGAAGGTGTATGATCTGGTGATCGAGGGAATCAGTCTCGTCGGCAACTACCGGGAGCAATTCAGCTCCATCTTGAGCAACAATACCTTTGAGAGTCTCATGAAGCTCCTCGGGGAGAGGGTTGCCGCGCAATCCAGCTTCTGACGGGCCTGATCCGCCGGCTCCGCGGATCTGTGACGGACTCTGGGTCCTTTGTGCTGCGAGGGGTCTTCATGTCCCGATTGTTTTCGAGCCTTCGCTTTCAGCTCATCGCCGTTGTCCTGCTCTCGGTTCTCCCGGCCATTGTGCTCATTCTCTATTCCGGGTTTGAACAACGCAAGCTGGCAGCCCTTCAGGCCCAGGAGAGCACGCGAAGACTGGTCGAGCTCGTGTCGACCCAGCAGGCGCGCGTCATCGACGAAGCGTGCCGCCTTCTCGCCGCCCTGGCACCCTCCCTGCGCACGGATATCGGGGAGGAGGAAGAGTGCTCCGAATTTCTCAAGACGGTTCTGGCCGAACATCCACGGTATCTCAATCTGGGAGTCATCGGAGAAGACGGCAGAATTCGCTGCAGCGCGCTCCCGCTCGAAAGCCACCGGGACTTCTCGGACCGGGACACCTTCCAGAAAGCCGCAGCAGGGGGCGGCTTCGCCGTCGGCAGCTCCCGTTTCGAGCCCACCACGGGGAAGACTTCCATCAATTTCGGCTTCCCGGTTCGGGACAGGGACGGTCAGACGAATGGAGTGGTCTTCGCCGCGGTGGACCTGGCGTGGCTGAGCGATGTGGCGGCCTACCTGCGGCCGGAAGGTGCGACGCTCACTATCGTGGATCGCCAGGGCGCCGTCCTGGTTCGATATCCCGAGCCCGAGCGGTGGGTAGGCCGTGTCATTCCGAATACGGGCGTTCTCCAGGCATCCCTCGAAAAGGGAGACAAGGGCGCCGTCGAAGCCGAAGGACTGGACGGCGTGAGGCGGCTGTACGCCTTCACACCATTGAACGATTCCGCACACTCGACCATTCTGTATACCGGCATCCCCATGAGCACCATCTATGCCGAAGCCAACCGTGCCCTGGCCCGGAACCTCATCGCCCTCGGCCTCGTGACCCTCCTGGTCCTCGTGGTCGCCTGCTGGCTGGGCCATCTGATCGTGATGCGCCGCGTGGATACCCTCGCCGGGACTGCCGAACGGCTCGCAGCGGGAGATCTCGGTGCCCGCACCGGCATGCCGTCGGGAAGGGGCGAGCTAGAAAAACTGGGGGCTGCTTTCGATGCCATGGCGGAATCACTCGAGAAACGACTGGCCGAGCGCCGGCAGATGGAGGAAGCCCTTCGCGGATCCGAAGCCAAGTACCGGGCCCTGGTCGAGCAGATCCCGGTCGTCACTTACACCGCCGCCCTGGATGCATCGCGGACCGTTCTCTTCATCAGCCCCCAGGTGGAGAGCCTTCTGGGGTACGACCCGGAGGACATCTGTGCGGGGGGAAAGGCCTGGACCGACAGGATCCATGAGCTGGACAAGGGGAACTTCCTGGCGGAGTCTTTTCGCTCCGTTAAGGACAGAGACCTCTTCGTCTGCGAATACCGCATGCTCACCTTCAGGGGCCGCGTGAAGTGGATCCGGGATGAGGCCTTCACCGTACTGAGCGAAGCCGGGGAGCCGCTCTTCATCCAGGGCGTCCTGATGGATATCACCCAGCAGAAGCGGTTCGAGAATGAGCTGGTCGAAGCGCGCAACGAGCTCGAAACCCGTGTGGAGCAGCGCACCCGTGAGCTGGCGAGGGCCAACGAAGATTTGAGACAGAGCGCCGAGAAGCTCAAGTCCTTCGCATCCTCAGTGGTCCATGACCTCAAGAGCCCCGCCATCGGCGCCTATGGGCTCACGAAGCTGCTCTTCAGACAATACGGAAACGTGCTCGATGAAAAAGGCCTGCACTGCTGCGAGCAGATCATGAAGGCCTCCGAGCATGTGGCCGAGCTTGCGGAGAAGATCAACGTCTTCATCGCCACCAAGGAGACTCCCCTGACCCTTGAAGCCGTGCACCTGGGAGAGGTCCTGAAGGGGCTGAGGGAGGAGTTCGCCTCGCGACTCGAGGTTCGGTCCGTACGCCTGGTTGAGCCCGAAGGGGACATCGTGGTGAAGGCTGAGAGGCTCTCGCTCCTGAGACTGTTCAGGAACCTGATCGACAACGCCCTGAAATACGGCGGGGATCGCTTGAGCGAAATCAGGATCGCATACGAGGAGTCGGAGCCGTTCCACATCTTCTCGGTCAGCGATGATGGACGGGGAATCAGCTCCGATGATACCGAAAAGATCTTCCAGATGTTTCAAAGAAGTACGACCCCCAGTGGAGTCGAAGGAGCCGGCCTCGGCCTCTCCATCGTCCGGGAGGTCGCGGAAAAACACGGCGGAAGCGTCTCCGTCGACTCCAAAACCGGCAAAGGCGTCACCTTCCGCTGCTCCTTTTCCAAGGACCTGTGACCAGGAGCCCGGAAGGCCGATTCATTCATGAGGAGCCTTGATGCAAGCCATTCCACGCATGGTGGGTGTTCGTCCCGCCGGAAGGACACAGCGATTTGGACTTGAGGATTCCGGGGCGTCTTCAGGCGGGGATGAACCCCGTCCCCCGAGCGCCACTCATGGCTTTCCAGTGCAGGGCGGGGTCTACCCGATACCGCTGACTTAAGCATCCGGCCCCTATTCTTGTCATTCCGAGTGAAGGGAGAAATCTTTGTATGGCGCGGATTCACAGAGATCTCTCGGTTCGCTCGAAATGACTTGTTAGTTTGAGTCAGCGGCATTGCGGAGTTTACCCAAGCCCTTCTCCCTTGGCTTGTGCACAAAGTGTTGTCGGAAGGAGATCACGCGGAGAGGGACGGCCGCCTCAAGTGAGGTGAATGGTTGCCACCCAAAACCATCGTCTCCCGCGGCAGCTCAGCACAACGGAACGGCCAGCCGGTCCGTCGTCATTCCGGCAGGCATTGGGTCGGAATCCAGAGAACACACTTGTGCGACGGCTCCCAGCTTGCGCCTGCTGACACAGGCCTTGCCGGCTTGTCGAGCTCAAAGGCAGGCCTCTTCTCGGGAAATGCGCTCACAGATGTGCAAGGACTCACCCTTGTATTCCGCGGGCGACGACGGGGGAATGTGCAGCCATCGAGCTTCTTGAGAGCCTCACTGGTCGGAGTGTCTTAGAGAAGACCCGCCCCATGTACCGAAATCTCCTTGCATGGACCCCAAGCCTTATTTACATTGCCAAATCAGGATGATGGGGAAGACAGCTCTCGCCACGCGCCCATATACCGCATTTGGATCACCTCGCCGACATTCACTGACCCACCCCACGTCCCGGAGTTTTACAGAAACTGCATTATCACTGATTAGGCGCTACTAAGTAGGTGATAAGTATCTCTCCTCGTACGGGAAAGGAAGTCTTATGCTTCGAAAGCACATAGGCAAGGGTCTTGCGTTTCTGCTAGCTGCGTTCTTTTTCACAGGTGCAGTATACGCGGAAGAAGTCCTAGTACCGCCGGGCGCAATTCTTTAACCCATTGCTCTCTTGCTGGTTCAAAAGCTCCAGCTTGGGAACCAGCAAGCTCGGGAGCCAGCTGATCTGGGCAGTCATTTGCGCCCGACTGTACTGACATGGATGGCGCACGCAACCGTGCATTTATCTGACCCCTTGTTTTTTTGCATTGTCGCTGATCTCCTGTGACCCCGACCACGAGAGCCGCCGAAAATGGGTCCAACCGTGACTCGTCGGAGGCGGCTCGAAGTGGCGGGTGACGTCGAACCGGGTGCGTCGAACCGGGTCAGACGTCGAACCGGGTCAGACCAAGTCAAGAACTGGAATGTAAGCATGAAATGACCCGCATGAGGTGGTGTTTTTGAGGCTTACAATGCCCATTTTGCTGTGGAAATGGTCACGTTAAGATCGGAGGTCCAGAAGCCATGCCAAGAGCCAACCGACATTACCTACCGGGTCATGCATGGCACATCACCCACCGGTGCCACAAGAAGGAATTTCTACTGAAATTCGCCAAGGACCGCGAGGGCTGGATCGACTGGCTTTTTGAGGCCAAGAAGCGCTACAGGTTGGTCGTTCTCAACTACATGGCAACATCCAATCACATCCATCTGCTCGTTTATGACAAAAAGGGTGGAGACGTCATCCCCAAGAGCGTTCAACTGGCGGCAGGCCGTACGGCTCAGGAATACAATCAAAGGAAGCATAGAAAAGGAGCTTACTGGGAAGATCGCTATCATGCAACGGCGGTGCAAACAGATCGGCACCTCATCCAGTGTATCGTCTACATGGATCTGAATATGGTCAGAGCCGGAGTGGTCAAGCATCCCTCAGAGTGGCCACATTGCGGTTATGGAGAGATCCAGAAGGCACCTGACCGGTACCGGCTGATAGACAGAAAAGCCTTGATGGAGTTGCTTGGCATCAACGACAGTGATGAACTGAGCCTGTTGCATCGAAGCTGGGTGGAAGAGGCTCTCAGGATCAAAGAGAAAGGGCGGGAAAGGAGATGGTCTGAGAGCATCGCTGTGGGCAGTTTGTCGTTCGTTGAGCAGATTAAGACCGAACTCGGCGCAAGGGGTTTTGGCCGGCGGGTCATTTCGAATGCGGAAGGCCATGTACTGAGGGAACTACAGGTTTCTTACGATGCCCATTTTGCAGGTGAAATGGGGGCTCTAAGCCATAAGAACACCCTCCCATGGCGTACTTAATGATGTGATTGCAATGGGATAGGTTGGTCCGACCCGAATTGGCGAATTGGCGGACTCTCAGGTGGCACATTCGGGGTCGGCCCAGGCCGACGCTTCGCGCCCGCTGAACAGCCCATTGTTCGGACGAGGGGTCTGCAGTGATCGAGAATGAGGAGAATCCATGCAGGTATCCAAGGAAAAGCAGGTCGAGATGCTTCGGTCCATGCTCCTCTCCCGCCGGTTCGAGGAGGAGCTGACCGAGCTGTGCAGGATCCAGGGGAAAATCCCCGGGATGATGATCCTCTGCACGGGCCAGGAAGCAGTGGGCTCGGGGGTTTGCGCAGCCCTTGCGCCTGAGGACGTGATCATTTCGAATCACCGGAGCCACAACCATCTCCTGGCCAAGGGAGCCGACCCAAGAGCCCTCATGGCCGAGATTTACGGCAAGCGCACCGGCTGCAACAAGGGGAAGAGCGGCACGCTGCATCTGGCCGTGCCGGAGGTCAATGCCCCGTGCACCACGACGGTTGTCGGCGGCGGACTGCCCATTGCCGTCGGCGTGGCCTTCGCTCAGCAGTACAGACAGGAAGAAGCCGTGACCGTCTGTCTTTTTGGGGACGGTGCGGCGGATGAGGGCTCTTTCCATGAGGCCTTGAATCTTGCGAGCCTCTGGAGCCTCCCCGTCATCTTCGTTTGCGAAAACAATCTCTACGCCGGCGCCCAGCGCTACGAAGAGCACACGAAGGTGCAGGACATGGCCGACCGGGCCGTCGCCTACGCCATGCCGGGGGAGGTCGTGGACGGCAATGACGTCCTGGCGGTTTTCGAGGCCACTCGCCGTGCCCGCGACCGTGCCCTCGCCGGCGGAGGCCCGAGCCTCATCGAATGCAAGACCTACCGCTGCCGCGGCCACGGAGAGAGCGACCCCCAGCATTACCAGCCCAGGGACGAGATTGCGGCATGGCAGGAAAAGTGCCCCATCCCGCGGCTCCGCGACGAGACGCTCGGACGGGGGCTGATCACGGCCGAGGAACTGCGGAAGATGGAGGCCGAGATCAACGCTATCGTGGAAGACGCCGTGCGTTTTGCCGAGGAGAGCCCCTACCCCGCGCCGGAAGAGGCCCTCGAAGACGTGTTGGTTCAGTGAGTAGATTCGGTCGCACGTCGATCTTCAGGAAAGGAGTGCAAGCCATGCAGCA
>CAZEOY010000040.1:6860-12467 GCA_964513835.1 uncultured Syntrophobacteraceae bacterium | reverse complement strand
ACCTTGCGCCGCATCACAAGTCTCACCTGATTCAGCTTCTCGGCCAGCGACATCAGCACATGAAAAATGGTCCGGTGGGCATCACGGTAAAACTCATCTCCTTTGAGAACTTCCACAACGGTCGGGAATCCGTCTCCATCGATGAGAAGACCCCCCAGCAGGGATTGCTCAGCTTCGATCTGCTGGGGGGGAATCCTCTGGAGCTCATTGGAGATGCTGCTCTCCATGGGCCTACTCTTCCTTTTCGACAACCAGCTTGATATTGGCTGAGATCTGGGCATGCACACGCACGGGTACCGTGAACTCACCGATCTGTTTGACGGGTTGTTCGAGAAGGAGATCCTTGCGCTGGATATCGAATCCTTGTTCGGCCAGAGCTGCGGTGATGTCCGAAGCGCTCACGGACCCGTAGAGTTTCTCCTCTTCCGAAACCTTGCGCCGCATCACAAGTCTCACCTGATTCAGCTTCTCGGCCAGCGACATCATCTCCTGTCGGACCTTCTCCCGTTTCATAGCCAGCACACGCTTCTTGTGCTCCAATTCGCGGACGTTTTTCCCCGTGGCCTCAAGGGCGATCCCCTTGGGAAGAAGAAAGTTCCTGGCGTAACCGGGCGCAACGTTGACGACCTCGCCGATCTCACCGAGGGACGCGATGTTTTCCGTCAAAATCACTTTCATGACTCACTCCTTCGAAATCTCAAGAACCCGGGCCTTGTGCAGATTCGGATGGTTTCCTCGAGAGGCGCCGGAAATCAAACCACATATCGAAAAGTCCCATCAGAACCGCCCCCAGCGTTGCGAACTGCTGCAGCAGCAGGAATCCGTAAATGAAGGCCCTGAGGAGCCTTGGGATCTTCCACTTGTCCGAGAAATAGGCCACGATGGCCAGACCCTGAAGCAGATAGATCGTGCTCAACACGATCAGGACGTTCAGGCACACGATCCTCAATGTTCCGTCCGACAGCAGGAGGACAAACCCGGCTCCAATGACGACCCAAACCAGAACTTCGGGAGCTTTCCATTGAGACCATTCAGGCCACTGTGGCAGAGCAACCTGGTGAATCCTGCAGTACCTCCGGGCGATCAGAACGTTCAGCCACGCGATCAGGATGGAGGTCGCAAGGGAAAATCCCGGCATCAGTTTGACTATCAGCGGGATGACCTGCTGCAGCGATCCTTCGATCAGCTGCCGGTCCACCGAAGTGCCCCCGTATTGCTCAAGAGCCGCAGCGACGGTCTGCCTCAGCTCATTTTCGACCTGAGCCACAAGTGTTCCTTCGGGACCGCCGTTGGCCAACCAGAAGGCCACGGCCCCGGCTGCAAAAACGATCATGCCGGAGCCGCCTATGGTCCTCTCGGTGGACCAGTTCTGACGCATGCCCGCTCCGAGAATCAATCCGAAACTGACCATTTCCAGCAGATAGGGGATACTGGACCCCATTCCCAGAAAAACCAGAAGGATTGCCCCCAGTCCAACGGCTCCCCCGGGGATCCAAAGCCCCAGCGGAGCTCCCAGGCGATAAAAGGTCAACAGGGTGGGCAAGGGCGTGAAAATCCCCGCCATAAAGCCCATGACGGGGATCATCAGTGCCGACAGGAAAAAGAGGAGAGTTGCGGCAATGCCCAGTGCAAGCTCTTTCCTGACAGAGGGGCTGATGGCCTGCATGTTGTTCTCGTTGCCCACAGCCATTGCTTTTCCAGGTACCCGGGGACCGGCAGATGCGCCTGGGGTCCCTTAAATGGTTTGAACCGTGGTGAAAGGCAGAAGGGCGATCTGCCGAGCCCTCTTGATCGCCAGCGTCAGCTCCCGTTGGTGCTTGGCGCAATTCCCGGAGATGCGTCGGGGAACGATCTTCCCACGTTCTGTGACGAAATAACGCAGAGTCTTGGGGTCCTTGTAGTCTATACGGAGCTCGCTATCCACACAGAACCTGCAGACCTTACGACGATGAAATGTACGTCTCTTTCGGCGAATCACCATATCTTCACTCCCTCACTCAGGCGTTGTTCATGCGACAATCTTCGGTCGATGCCAGGGGCGATAGAAGGGGTAAGGCTACTCCTCATCGTTTTCGCCTTCCTCCCGCTCCTCGTCCTCCATTTCCTCTTCATCTGCATCTTCCGTTGCGCCGGCAATCGGCAGCGGCTTCGCTTCCTCATCCTCGGTGAATGAGGTCGGGCTGGCAGCGGCCCTGCGGGCTGCTTCCTTCTCAGGATCGAAACGGTCCTCAAGCTTCACGGTGATGAACTTGAGGATGCGCTCATCCAATCGCATGTTGCGCTCGAGCTCGGCCACAAGCTCGGGGCCTCCGGCATATTCCATCAATACGTAGTGCCCGCGCGTGCGTTTTTGCACAGGGTAGGCGAGCTTCTTTTTGCCCCAGGGGTTGTAGTCTAAAACGCTGCCCCCATTGGAGCTGACGACGTTCTTGATTTTTTCGTCGATGACGGCATTGACCTCATCGGTCAAGTCCGGATCGACAATGAAGAAGGTTTCGTACTTTCGCATCTGTGATTTCCTCCTTGTGGGTTGGCAGCCCCTGCCGGCATTACCGGTTGGAGCAAGGAGCCTGATATTTAAGAACTGCATTTGCTAGCATATGGCGAGGAAGACCGTCAAGGAGAATCTTGTTGGGGGATTGCGGCAGAGGGCGCCGTGGATGTATGCCTGCTGGCAGGCGAAAATGCTCGAATGCCGGGTTCAGCTCTCATTTGCTGATCTGGTTGCTCGAGGGTGTGCAGCGAGGCAATGGTGGAAAGCCGGTGATACGTCCGTCACTCCCTGGGCAAAATCAAGAGAGGCGGATTCACGGTGTGGATTTCCTGGGTGGAACGAACTCGAAGAGCAGCTCATCCTGTCGGGCCCAGCCCAGCTCCTGTCTGACAATCTTTTCAAGGGTCCGGGGATCGTTCTTGAGCGCCTGGATCCGGTTGAAGGTCTTCCGATTCTGCTTCTTGAGCGCTTGCACTTTCGCGGCCAACTCCTCGACATGCCTGTTCTGCTGCCGGTAGCCGGGCAGACCTCGATCGGAGAAAAAAATCGCGTAAAACATCACGATATTGAGGACGAGTAAGATCACACACAATGCTTGAACAATGCTCGTTCCCGGCAGCTCCATCGCCGGGAGTCGAAACCTGAAAACCTGTCTTATCGGGCGAGCCTGGCTCGTCATCTTGTTCCTCCTGAAATGCATGGTCCGAGGGGTCTATTCATGATCCCCATTCCTTGTGCGTCAGCCGCCGTTCATGGCTCTCCGGGGGATGTGCACAGAAGGAAACAGGCGCGGGTCCGTGTGAGGCAGAAACTGGGCGCCCCTGAATTCGTTCATGAGCTCCATGTTCACGTTCAGTTCAATGTAAGTGATGCTGTTGCAGACCTTTTCCAGTTCCCCCAGGAGAGAACGGTCGAGAAGGACCATCACTGCTCCACGCCCTGCCGTGTTGCCCAGGCCCTCGTAGGTCTCCAGGGGGAGGTCCGGGATCATGCCGATGCGAATGGCCATGGCGGGATCGATGTAGTTGCCGAAGGTTCCGGCCACATAGAACTTCTTCAGGTCGGGAAAGCTGAGTCCCACCTTGTTGATGATCACCGAAAGGATGGTGAACATGGCGGCTTTGGACTTGAGAAAGATCCCGATGTCGATATCAGAAATGGCGATATCCATGCGATCGGAACTCTTCTCAGCCGGAACCACGAGATAGGCCATACCGTCGGGCGACCGGGAGATGCGGGGAGAGTCCAGGCGGGTGTTGATACGTCCCTGAACGGTCAGGATTCCCGCCCCAAACATCTCGGCGATGAGGTCGATAAGGCCCGACCCACATATCCCCGCCGGGGCAACGTCGCCGAGTACGTGATAAGTGGGCTCCAGGGTTTCAGGGTCGATACGGATGCGATCAATGGCCCCGGGAGCCGCCATCATGCCTCGCTCCACCACCCCCCCTTCCAGGGCCGGCCCCGCCGCACCGGCACAGGCGATGAGCCAGTCACGGTTACCCACCACCACTTCAGCGTTGGTTCCCACGTCAACCAGAATGCTGACCTCTTCCGAGCGATGAAAACCAGCGGCCAGAATGCCGGCGGTCAGGTCTCCACCGAAATAGGATCCCACATTGGGCAGGACGTAAACGACAGCCTGCGGGTGGATGTGAAGGTCAAGATCAGAAGCTCGGAAGAAAGGGAATCGATTGGCTGCCGGGATGTAGGGCTCCTTGCAGATGTTGCAGGGGTCGAGGGCGAGGAAGAAGTGGCTCATGGTCGTGTTTCCGGCCACAGTGACCGCAAAGACCTGCTCCCGGCTGAAGTCGTGACGCGCTGTAAGGTCCCCCATGACCCCATTGAATGTTCCGATGAGAAGCTTCTGCAGCTCAAGCCGGTTGGATTCTTGCCTGGCGAAAAGAATTCGGGTCAGAATGTCCTCACCGTGCGGGATCTGTGGATTGTCTGCGGAAGCTTCGTCCAGGATCTTCCCCGTTCTGAGATCCATCAAGTAGAAAGCAAGGCGGGAGGTTCCCAGATCCACTCCGAAACCGAGTGGTGGATCCTCCAATGAACCGGGGAAGACATCGATGAGCTCCCAGTGGCAAAGGGTGTATCCAAGGACCGCGGTCACCGAAAATTCCCCTTCCCGAATCCGCCGAAGGATACGGTTGAGGCTCGATGGAAGAACCTGAATCGGGGAGTAGCCCATCTCTCCGAGCTTGCGCAGCAATCGATCCAGATCTCCGGTATTGTCATTGAGATGAGGAGGTGGAAGTTCCATATGGATGGATTCAACCATGGGAAGGTGCTGAAGCCATCCGGGAAGCGTCAGGTGCATCGGGCAGCTCACTCTCAAATCATAAAAGGACTACGATTCACAACACTCTAAAACAGAACCCCCCATAGAGGAGGCACAATCTCACGTGTAGGTGAGCGTGCAGGAGCTATGCCGTTGAGATGCTGGAAATAGAAGTAATATCAAAGAATTATGCAGGTTTTCGTGCAGACATCGTCACGTGAGCCTATCGCACGCGTCCCTGCCTTTGCTGTATACTGGTGACTCATATCCAAACGTTTACTGTCAAATACTCTCCGCCTATTCTAAATTCATTTCCCTTGATTTCATATAGCAGAAGGCCGACGGGAATTCCACATGGAAATCGCGCAAAAATGACGGCAACCCCCGCGCTTATGGGTCGTTTCCTAAGAGACTATCTCAAAACCACAAGACTGCCATCGATCGTCATTCAGACGAAAGCCGGAATCCAGGTTTTGTGCGGTTCACTGGACCCCGGCTTTCGCCGGGGTGACGGTATCGGAGGGTTTTGAGATAGTCTCTAAGTGATCAAGGAAACAAATCGAAAACATAGATATTCTATGGAAAATATAATGAGCATCGCGAGGATACCTGGAGATGCCACTGGATGGCGCCGTCTTCGGGAAGACCATGGAAGATCCTCCGCAAGATGCAGTTCAAGAAGTCGGGATGATCCCACTGAATACCGTGCGACGCAACCATCGATCATAGAGAAGGAGTGATGTAGGTTCAATCCATCAATCACTGTAAGAAGACAATTTTTAAGGGGCTTCATGTGGATGTGGATTCACTGAGTGACCGTACGGAG